>JAPKDO010000282.1 GCA_028822535.1 Acidimicrobiales bacterium | reverse complement strand
ACGACAACGACAACGACAACGACAACGACAACGACAACGACAACGACAACGACAACAGCGGCTCCGGCGCGGGCGATGATCGAGACCACGACCGCGACGACAACAGCGGTTCCGGCTCGAGCGATGATCGAGACGACGACCGCGACGATGACGACCGTTCAGGGTCGAGCCGGCGAGGCTCAGACGACGACTGACCACGATGGGTAACCCGAAGCGGGAGGGGTGCGAACCGTCCCATCGCGTGGGTCTGTCCGATCACCGAATCGCTACGCGCTCTCAGAGTTCGATGTGGCTCCCGATGCTGAGGGTGCGGTCCGGTGGGAGCCCGAAATAGGTGGAGGGCGTGGTGGCGTTGCGGTGCATCAGCGCGTAGATCTGTTCTCGCCAGCGGGCCATGCCATCATCGCCGGTCACGATGATGGCTTCGGCACCGAGGACGTAGCTGACGGTGTCGGGTTCATCGAGTACGTGGCGGAGTTCGCGAGGGACGTCTGGAGTGTCCATGAAGCCGAAGCGGATCACGGCCTGCTCGACGCCGCCACCGAGATCGAATCGATGGACTCGGAATGCGGGTTGGATCTTGGGGACCTCCGCGGTCTCGACCGCGAGCACGATGATGCGTTCCGGTAGCGCGCCCTGGAGACGGTGGTTGGCGACGAGGGCCGGCGGGGTGAGCCCCGGCAGGCTGAACAGATACACCGCCGTGCCCGGAACTCGGGGGACAGCGTCGGCCTCGAGCGAAGTGGCGAAGTCCTCGAGCGGCAGTCGGCGGGAACGAAGTCGAGCGACGACGAGCCTGCGCCCGGTGCGCCAAGTGGTGAGCACGGTGAACACGATCCCGCCGACGACCAGAGGGAACCAGCCGCCGTGCGGGATCTTGGGGATGTTGGCCCCGAAGAACGCGAGGTCGACGACGAGGAACAACCCGCACAGTGCCGCCGTGGGGATTCGCGACCACCCGAAGCGGTGCCGCGCGACGGCATAGAAGATGACGGTCGTGATCGCCATGGTCATGGTGACAGCGACGCCGTACGCGGCGGCGAGGTTGGTCGATGAACCGAACCCGACGACCATGGCAACGCACGCGACCATCAGGATCCAGTTCACGGCGGGGACGTAGACCTGTCCGCGCTCGGCTGCGGAGGTGTGGATGATCCGAAGCCGGGGCAGATAGCCGAGCTGGGCTGCCTGGTGGGTGAGGGAGAAGGCCCCGGAGATGAGTGCTTGGGAAGCGATGACCGTCGCGGCGGTCGCGAGGACGACCAGCGGGATGATCGCCCACTCCGGCGCGAGTCGGTAGAAGGGGTTGTCGATCGCCGCGGGCTCCGACAGCAGCAAGGCGCCCTGGCCGAAGTAGTTGAGGACCAAGCCGGGCAGGACGACGGCGTACCACGACAACGTGATGGGGAACCGTCCGAAGTGACCCATGTCGGCGAACAGCGCCTCACCGCCGGTGACGACCAGGAACACCGATCCGAGGGCGAAGAACCCGGTGAAACCGGTGTCGGCGAGGAAGCGAACGGCGTGTGTCGGGTTGATGGCTCGCAGGACCTCGGGAGCGACGCCGATCTCGAGTGCGCCGAGCAGACCGAGCACGGCGAACCAGACGATCATCACCGGTCCGAACACCTTGCCGATCGAGCCGGTACCGCGACGTTGGACTGCGAAGACACCGACGAGGATGACGACCGAGAGTGGAATGACCCATCGGTCGAATCCCGATGTGACGACTTCGGTGCCCTCCACTGCTGACAGCACGGAGATGGCCGGAGTGATCATTCCGTCGCCGTAGAGCAACGCGGTGCCGAAGACCCCGACGAGTACGAGGAGCCAGCGGCGACGCCCGGCGGAGAAGTCGTCGGCCGGGGCCACGAGTGCGGTCAGGGCGAGAATGCCGCCTTCACCGTTGTTGTCGGCCCGCATGACGAAGACCAGGTACTTGATCGAGATGACGGTGATGAGTGACCACAGGATCAGCGACAGGACGCCGAGCACGTTGGCGTCGGTGACCGCGAGTTCGTGTCCGGCGCCCTCGAACGATTCGCGAAGGGCATACAGCGGGCTGGTGCCGATGTCGCCGTAGACGACGCCGAGCGCACCGAGCGCGAGGCCGCCGGTCCGCCGCGCCCCGGACCGGGGCTGTCCGGTTCGTGCGGTCACGTTGTCGTCGTCGTGGCGCCGGTGGACGACGAGTCGCCTGAGGTGACGCCATCGGCGACCAGACCGGCGTCGACCTCGGCAGCGAGGACGTCGAGTTCGTGCAATCGGCCGCGCAGACGGTCGGGATCGTCCGTGGGGCAATCGAACGCGATCGATTCGGCATGGCTGAGCCAGGCGTCCACCGGCCCGTCGAGCGCCTCGATCGGGGTCGGCAGCAAGTCCTTTCGCGCCGAGCGCAAGTCCCCCACGAGCTCACCACACAGGTCTTCGCCTCGATCGATGAACCCGCCAGCTGCCGGGACCGAGTCTCGTTGCACCTCCCAGACGACTCCCCACGCCTCGTCGCTCGGCCGACCATCGCCCGAGTCGCAGCCTGCAACGAACACGGTGAGAGCGACCGCGGCGAGCACGGGTCGTAGGTTCACACGAACCGGTCTAGTGCGTACTGCTGGCCGACCCGGACCATGTTGGAGGCCAGGTAGTACAGGGTCACTCCGGCCGGCACGACGAGCACGAACGCGAGCGTGAAAAGCGGCATGGCCTTCATCCACTGTGGCTGTGGCGGCCGATCCGGTGCCCGGGCCGCGGCGCGTTCCCGGGCGAGGTGTTGGTACCAGAAACTCGTGGCCACGACGGCGCCGGCGAGCGCGAAGAACGGCAGCGATTGGAGCACGGTTCCGTGCGGTGCCAGGACACTGGTCGACAGATCCATGCCCCAGGACACCATCCGGCCCCCCGAGTCGTGCAGCGCGTGGAACAGGTCGGAGCCGTGGTCGACGTAGCGGGGGGAGAATCCGCCAGCGCCGTCGGTCGCGGTGAGACCGCGGATGACGCGGTACATCACGAACACGATCGGCAACTGGACCAGCATCGGCACACAGCCCTGGGCGGGGTTGACACCGTGTTCCTGATAGAGCGCCATCGTTTCGGCGTTCAGCTTTTCGCGGTCGCCCTTGTGCTTCTTCTGCAGCTTCTTGAGCTCCGGTTGTAACGATTGCATCGCGGTCATCGACCGGACCTGGTGGATGGTCAGCGGTGACAACAGCAGGTAGACCGCCAGGGTGAAGGCGATGATCGCCAGCCCGTAGGAGGGGACGACGGCGTAGAAGCCCTCGAGGACGTGCGCGACCATCTGGAACACCCGGCCAGCATCACCTCGACTTGATGAGAGTCAGATGAGAGACGATGGAGGCCGGGCGGCCGTGAGCGCAGCAGGCTCAGGAGAGAAGCGAGGAGACGTCTGCGCCGACGAGTCCGACGAGCAACGTGATGACGGCGACGTTCAAGGTGCTGATCGGCCACTTCCAGATGTGGTCGGCCCGCCAGAACCGGCGAATGCTCACGATGTTGAAGCCGATGGCGACGAGCGCGACGGGAATGCCGATGGCTGGTCCGGTTCCGTTCGCGACGCCGATTGCGGGAAGGAGCCAGGGGAACACGATGTAGGTCAAGGTGCAGCGGATCGCTGACGTCGCGACCGACAGCGAGAACGCCCGGGTCGCGTCGGTCGGCGCACTGTCGGGCGAGCCGTCCCTGTCGGGCGAGCCGTCCCTGTCGGCACTCGCCGTCCGTCGAAGTGTTGCGCTGGTGTTCATCGGGAGGTTTCCGGTCGGGGGTCCCGGCCGTCGGGCCAACGGGTGTTGCGATCGACCTTGGCGTTCTTGAGGTTGGCCATGATCAGCTGCCGCGCACCGCGCAGGTCGGCACCGGAGAGGTCTGCGCCCGACAGGTCGGCGTCGAGGAGGGACACGCCGGTGAAGTCGAGACCGCAGAGCTTGGCCCCACTGCAGTGCGCGAAGTCGAGCGTGGCGCCCTGGATCGACGCGTCGTTCAGGTCGGCGCGCGACAGGTTGGCGCCGGTCAGGTCGCGTTCGGACAGGTCGACGCCGTGTAGGGCGAGACCGCTCAGGTCTGCCTTCCGGAGTTCGATGTCGGCGAGATCGCCGCCGGCCCGCACGTGGGCGTGAAGTGCGCGTCGTCGGAGGCGCCGTCGGGCGTTCGGCGCGTCGTCGGCGATCTCGTGGTCCGGCGGCTCCGTCGTGGACCGAGAGGCTCGCCGGTTCGAGGCGCCGATGGTGAAGGCGGCCGGCAACACGAGCGCACCCAAAGCGCGGAGCACGAAGAGCGGGTTCACGATTCACCTGGCTCGGTGCATGGACCGGCGATGAGCACGCTCGTCAACTCGTCGAGCGGGAACGGCTTGGCGAGGAACACGTCAGCGCCTGCGTCGCTGATGGCTGCCTCGTGGATCGGGCCGGTGCGGGCGCTCATGGCCACGATCAGTCCGCGCCAGTGGTCACGGCGCAGCTGGCGGCAGACCTCGATGCCGTCGGGATGCGGGATCATGATGTCGAGGACCAACGCGGCGACGTCGAGATCTCGAACGGCCCGAAGCGCCGAGTCGCCCGATCCGGCCAGACGGGTGCGGATCCCCGTGGCGTGCAGGTGGCGCTGAAGGACGGCAGCGAATTTTCGGTCGTCCTCGACCACGAGTACTCGCCCTCCCGGACCGGGCGTGGGGGTGCGAGCCGGGACCTCGACCAGGGGTGGAACTGGTGAGGCCCCGACTTTCGCCGTGGGGGCGGCTGAGGTTCGCACCCGGCCAGGATCGATCCCGGTCGATGAGAGATCAATGAGAGCCAGTGTCGGGGGCGGTCGCCGGGAGCGTGATGGTCACCCAGGCTCCGCCGAGGGCTTCTCCGTTGCCCAGGGCCACATCTCCGCCGGCTGCCCGTGCGGTCGACGCGACGATCGCGAGGCCCAGACCTGTGCCGGCACGCGTCGGGTCGGCACGGACGAACCGATCGAACGGTTGTGCCAGGACCCGCTCGGGGAAGCCCGGGCCGTCATCGGCCACGGTCATCGTCATCCAGTCACCTCGGCGACGCACGTTCACCGCGATCGTGGTGGATGCGAATCGCG
>JAPKDO010000281.1 GCA_028822535.1 Acidimicrobiales bacterium | reverse complement strand
TGCGGAACCCATCCCGGTGATCGAGGACGCGTTCGCGTGGATCGAGACCAACTGGCCCGCCGACGACGGCGGCGTTCCCGCCTTGAGCTGGGGCGACGCCCACATCGGCAACATGATGTACGACGGATTCCGGCCCGCAGCCGTGCTCGACTGGGAGATGGCCTCGATCGCTCCCCGTGGCATCGACCTCGGCTGGATGAGCTACATGCACGTGTTCTTCCAGGACGTCGCCGAGATCATGGACCTCCCTGGTGTCCCCGGATTCATGCAGATCGAGGACCTCGTCGAGACCTACGAGGCCCGGACGGGCATCACGGTCACCGATCACAAGTTCTGGATGGTGTTCGCTGCGCTGCGCTATGCCCTGATCATGGCCCGCATCCACCAGCGGCAACTCGTGTTCGGAGAGGTGGAACCGTCGGACGACCCGGAGGCCGGGGTGCGCCACCGCGACTGGCTGCGGTCGGCGATCGACTCCTGACGTGCGAGGCTGTCGGCGTGACCGATGAATCCACGCCGCCAGAGTCGACCGAGCCATCGCTGATTCCGCAGACACTGGTCGGGATCTCGTTCCCCGACCTGTTCCGCGCCCAGGAGTTCCTCACCGCGCTCCAGGGTCTCGCGGCCAAGGACAAGCTGGTCCTCGAGGACGCGGTGCTCGTCGCCAAGGCCGAGGACGGCAAGACGACCGTCCGCGAGACCATCGATCCCCAACCAGGCCGCACGGCGTTGTCGAGCGGGATGTGGACGGGCCTCTTCGGCCTCGTCCTCGGTGGTCCGGTCGGCTGGGCCGCCGGTGCCGCGATCGGTGCCGGCGCCGGGGCGCTGACCGCGAAGATCGTCGACCTCGGCATCTCCGACGAGTGGGTCGAGTGGTTCCAGGAAGCGGTCAAGCCGGGCACTGCGACCATCGCCGCGCTGGCCAGCGAGATCGTCGAGGACGCGCTCGTCGCCGAGGTGCACCGGTTCAAGGGCGCCGAGTTGGTCTATGCGAACTTCGACGACGACATGATGGGTCGGCTCAAGAGCGCACTCGACATCACCGACCATCTCCGTTCCTGAGCGTCAGGCCTCGCGGCAGAACTGGGCGATGCTGGCCGCTGTCTCGCGGCTGATGTCCGGGCAGGTGATGGCGAAGATCTCGGTGCCGTGGACCGTGCCCATCACCTGGCGGCAGCGGGCCGCGACGCCCGCACGGATGAGCAGTCGGTAGAACTCGATTCCCTCGTCTCGCAGCGGATCACACTCGTTGACGCTGATGACCGTGGGAACCAGCCCTTCGACGTCGGACTCGGTGGCGAAGGCCGGCCATGCGAGAGGGTTCCCGGCCTCGAACGCCTCGATGCCGTAGCCCATCCGGCCTCGGTTGTCGTGGAGGTCGAGCAGGATCCCGTTGTTCTCGACCGACGATGGATACCGGTCCTGGGGCCATTCGCCGGCGATGTAGGGGCAGAGCGCATACAGACCACGGATCAGTCCGAGGTCACCGTCCTGCTTCAGCTTCAGTCCGGTCGCGAGGGTGAGGTTCCCGCCGCCGCTCTCGCCGGAGACGATCACCTGCGTCGGGTCGATGCCGAGTGCGTCGGCGTTGTCGATCGTCCACTTGAGACCAGACACGCAGTCGTTCAGGCCCGCTGGGAACGGCTCGACCTCGGGCGCCGACGACGGGTCGACGCAGTTGCGGAAGTCCACCATGGCGACGGCCACGCCCTGCGCGGCGATGATCTTCCCCCACGCCCGGTACATGCCGTCGAACGCCGAGAACGACGCCATCCCTCCGCCGTGGATGTAGTACACGCATGGCAGCACGGCATCTCCCTCCGGACGGACGAACTGGATCCTCACCGTGTTGCCGTCGGGGTCGGAGGTGAACTCGTGCGTCGAGATCGACAAGCCTGCGGACGGTGCCACGTCCTCGTTGTCGACGAGATCGAGCATCGCCGTCATCTCGGCACGCGCGGCGATCGCCTCGGCGGTGTTCGCCGCTTCGAGCATCGCTTCTCGCGATGGTGCGTCCCGCTGCGCCGTGTCGGGAAAGCCGCCCATCACCGCCTTGATCCTCGGATCGATGCGCGCGTCCTCGGTCAGCTTCGTCATGGTCGCCCCTTGGCTCGTGTGGTCGGGGTCGACGTTACGTCAGCGCGGGCCCGGTCGTTCGTGGGAGGCTCACGTCATGGGTCTCGCCATGAGTGTCGACGAACGAGAGCGGTTCCTCGCCGACCTGCACGTCGGCGTGATCGCGATCGAGCGTGCGGACGGACCGCCCTTGGCCGTCCCCATCTGGTACGACTACCGGCCCGGCGGTGATCTCTGGGTGCTCACCACGGCGGATTCGATCAAGGGTCGACTGCTGCAGGCCGCCGGTCGCTTCAGCCTCGCCGTGCAGGACGAGGAGCCGCCCTTCTACCGCTACGTCAGCGTCGAGGGGCCGATCACGTCGGTGAAGGCCGCCGACGTCGAGGCCGACAGCCGACCGATGGCGCACCGGTACTTCGGGCCCGACATGGGCGACACCTATGTCGAATCGACCGAAGACCAGGCGCTCAAGTTCACGATGCGGCCCGAGCGCTGGTGGTCGGTCGACTACTCGAAGCTCACCTGAGCCTCACGACCGGAACTGGTCGAAGTCTGGATCGCGCTTCTCCATGAACGCGGTGACTGCCTCGATGTTCTCGGGCGACATGGCCAGTCCTTCATGCCGGCCATCTCACGCGCGACGGCGGTGAGGAGGATCTCGGCGGCGGGGCGTTGTCCGACGAAGCGTTCGATCAGGACACTGGCAGCCCCCTCGGGAACGAGGCCGAGTGAGACGAACGGGAAGCGCATACGAAGCGCCTCGCCGACGTGCCCGACGTCGCAGTGGAGGGGTTATGGCATCTCCGGATCGTTGTGACGGAACGGGCAGTGGCGACAGATCGAGTCGCAGCAGGTCCCGCGGTCGAGCAGGTGACGGGACGTGAAGACCTGGTACCCGGTCGCCGGGTCCACATAGGAAGACTTGCCGGCCGCGACAGCGGCATCGTGGCGCTGACGGATCTCCTCGAGGTTCACGTGAGTTCGACGTCCATGGTGGCGAGTCGCCGTCGGTCGACCTTCTGCATCGGCGTCAGCGGGATCTCGTCGACGATGTTGACCGCTTCGGGGAATTTGTAGGTGGCGATGCGATCGTCCAGGTGGGCGCGGAGATCGGCGAGCGTCGCCGGGGACGACGGGTCGGCCGGCACGATGTGTGCGACCGCGCGCTCCCCGAGCACGTCGTCGGCAACCGCCACCACATGCTCGGCCAGCCCAGCCGCCACCCGGCCGGAGCGCTCGTGGAGTTCGGCGTACGTCGTCGTGGTGCCGTCGGGAGCGACGAACGCGGCGAGATCGTCGAACCACCGCGCGGCCTCCGTGACCACGTCGGACAACATCAGGCCACGTCCCCGTGGTCGTCGGTCCGCTCGCCGGCGTGCAGATGCGACCCCATGGGTTCGTCCTCGGTGGTCTCGGCGTTGTCCGGGTCGTCCATCGACCGCTCGCGTTCCTGCTGTTCGAGGTAGCGCTCGGTGAACTCGATCTGCGACGTGACCCAGTCGAGCTCGCCGTCGGCGGTCCGTTCCCGCGCATCGATGCGTTCGATGGTCTCCTGCAGGCCGTAGAGGATCACGACGTCGTTCGCGTGGAACTTGGTGCTCGAACTCGGCGCCCCGACCCATCGGTGTCCGCTGCGTTCGATACCGAGGACCATCACGCCTTCGTCCGCGAGATGGAGATCGTCGATGGTCCGGTTGCAGAACCAGTCGTCCTCGTCGATGACCATCTCGCCGATGATCCAGTCCTCCTGGAGGTGCAACAGGCCGGCGTAGTCGCGCACGTCGATCTCGGTGAACCGCCGTAGCGCCCGCTCGATGACTCGGGACAGCCCCCGGTTGACGGCCTCGCTGCGTGCCAGCCGGATCAGCACGATCAGGAAGACGAGGATGGCCACGATCTCGAGCAGGGCCTGTTGCGTCGAATCGGTGCCGGCGAACGACAGGAGCAGCGACGCCACGCCTGAGACGATGCCGGCGTTGCCGAGCAGCATCAGCGTGCTGATGACGCGCCGGCGCACCGGATGGCTGGTGATCGCCTCCGACTCGCTCGTCGTGAACCCGGCGCCGGAGAACGCGGACCGGGCCTGGAAGCGGGCCGACTGCGCCGAGAGTCCGGTCAACGTCAACATCGTCGCGGCGACGCGCGTGACCAGCAGCGACGCCAGCACGATGATGAACAGCGAGATCAGGGCGAGCATGTGGCCCCTGAGGGTATTGGGCTACTCGTCCAGATCGAGATGCAGCATCTTGATGGCGTTTCCGCGGACGATCTTGTCGACCGTCGGCTGCGGGAGGTGGCCCATCAGCTCTTCGGCCACCTTCTTGGTGTGCGGCCAGGTCGAGTCTGTCTGCGGGTAGTCCGTCTCGAACGTGACGTTGTCCTCGCCGATGACATCGAGCGAGTCGAGCCCGTGCTTGTCGCGGAAGAAGCAGCCGTAGATCTGGCGATGCCAGTAGGTGGACGGTGGCCCGGGGATCGTGTCGGCCACGCCGCCCCACGCCCGGTGCTCTCCTCCCACACGTCGTCGACGCGCTCGAGGATGTAGGGCAGCCACCCGATCTGACCCTCGGGGTAGGCGAGCGTCAGATCGGGATGCTCGACGAGCACGCCGGAGAACAAGAAGTTGCACAGCGACGCCATCGCGTTGTTGAAGCTCAGCGACACGGCGACCGCGGGCGGAGCATCGGCGCTCGTCGACGGCATCTGCGACGTGGACCCGATGTGCATGTTGACCGACATCCGCGTCTCTTCACAGGTCTGGAAGAACGGCTCCCACTCGCCCGAGTGGATCGACGGGAGGCCCAACTCGGCCGGGATCTCGGAGAAGCAGACAGCGTGGACCTCGCGCTCGGCATTGCGACGGACCTCCGCGGCGAGCTCCGGGTCCCAGAGCGGGACGATGGTGAATCAGGCGGCCGTCGGAGTGCCGGAGATCGGGGTGGAGGACTCCGACCTCGTGCTCACGCGCCTGCACGGTCTCGGGCCCATGGCCGGCACCGACCTCGATCCGATCCTGCGCA
>JAPKDO010000280.1 GCA_028822535.1 Acidimicrobiales bacterium | reverse complement strand
GCTGGCCATCGCTCTTGGCGATCTTCGGCGACGAGCGGATCTGGTCACGATCCATGCGGCGCAGCGCGACGAGCACGACGAGGTACGTGACGAAGTTGACGATGAAGCACCACTCGACCCCGACGCCGGTGATGAGCGCACCGGCCACCGACGGGCCGATCACGCGCGACCCGGTCATCAGCGACGAGTTGAGCGCGACCGCGTTGGGCACGTCGTCCTGCGCGACGAGGTCGACCACGAGGGTCCGGCGCACCGGGTTGTCCATCGCCGTCACGAATCCGAACGCCATGGACAGCACGTAGATCGGGACGATGGTGAGCCGGTCGGTGAGGATCAGCCCGACGAACGCTCCAGCGATGACCGTGAACGCGACCTGCGTACCGAGCATGAAGCGGTGATGGTCGACCCGGTCGGCGATGACGCCGCCCCATGCCCCGAAGACCAGTACGGGAAGGAACTGCGCAGCGGTCACCAGGCCGAGCGCGAAACCGTCGTCGGTGAGCTGGAGTACGACCCAGATGACCGCGACCATCTGCATCCAGGTTCCGGCCTGGCTCGTCAGCTGACCGACGAAGAACAAGCGGTAGTTGCGGACTCGCAGCGATCGGAAGGTGTCGCCGGCGGCGAAGCGGAGACGACTCACGAGACGCGCTCGGGCGCTTCGGTCCGGAGCAGTCGTTCGAGCGGGTCGATGGCGGCGGCGAGCGCTGCGACATCGTGGGCCGACAGCTCCGCGAGTCGGTCTCGGAGCCAGGCGTCACGCCGCTCACGGGACTCGGCGAGCTGACCACGGCCGTGGTCGGTGGCATCGACCCGGGTGATCCGGCGATCCCCGGCATCGACCGTCCGCTCGACGAGGCCCATCTCCTCGAGCTTCGCCACGATCCTGGTCGTGGTCGGTGGCGACACCTGTTCGATCGCCGCCAACTCGCCGAGCGTGAGCGGCCCGCGTGCATCGACGACCGCGAGCGCCGACTGCAGGCTGGGCGTCAGGCCGGTCCCCGATTGCTGACGCTGGCGGCGAGCCAGCCGCACGATCGCCAAGCGCAACCGGGCGACGTCGATGGTGATGGGCGCCTCGGTGGTCGACATGGTTCGCCATGCTAATTAGCAATGCGAATGATTCCACGCGCGTTTCGACGGTAGGTCCACCTCGGCGCTCAGCGGGCGAGGACGCGGGTGGCCACGACGGCAGCCGCGGCGGCCACCACAGCTGATCCAGCGGCTGCCACGACAGGCAATTCGCCGGCGAGCAGCACGATCGCGGAGACCGCGATGGCGACCAGCACGGCAGACGACGACGACCGCAGGCTCGGCACACGAGCGCGAACGATGGTTCCCGATCGGCGGCCGCACCGAGCTCGATCGACGCGAGCGCGCCGCCGACGAGGAGCGGAACGGCCCACACCGCGCCTTCCACCGACAGAGCGACGCCCAGCGCGAGGACTGCAAGCACCTGTGCGTACGCGAGTTGGCCGTCGACGACGGCGCCGACGGCGCTCATCACCCCGAGGATGGCCACGACCCACCACCACGAACCCGTCAGCACACCAGCCAGCACCATGGCGGCAGACCCGACCGCGGCACCGAGGGCGCGCACCGACGGCGCCGTCATGCCACCCGCCGGTTCCGTCGTTGGACCCGCCCGGCCAGCAGACGAATCGCCGGTCGGGCGTCGTCCACGACCTGCACCGTCGGGATTCCCGCTCGTTGCAGACGAGCGGCCCGGGCGTCGACCTCGGCCGACCACAATCGGCGCGCCGCCCGCTCGACTTCGTCGTCCACCACGGCGTCGAGCAGGTCGACGGTCTCGACACCGATCACTGCAGTGGGTCGACCCAGCCGCGCGTGGTGGACGACGGTTGCCGTGAACGCATCGGACTGCAGCGGGCTGACGCCGAGCACGATCGCGTCGGCGGGGAGTGCGATCTCCCGAGCCACGCCCGACGTGCGGGATGGGCCGAACCCGCTCGCCGGCGACCCCACCGGACGGGACCCGGCCATACGCGAACCCACGGTCAACAACGCGTCGAGCACCTGCCAGCGCGCCCGCCGTCCCGACACCGGCGACAGCCACACCGGCGCCGTGCCGCTCGCGAGGAGGCCGACCCGGTCACCCGCGTCGAGGTGATGACGCGCCACCGACCAGACGACACGGGCGGCACGGTCGAGCGACCCCGGCGGCGTGCCCACCTCGACGAACGCATCGAGCAGGAGGATGACCGACGCGGTGCGCTCCGGATGATGGACGACGATCCATGGCTGGTCGCTTCTCGCAGTCGCCGTCCACGAGAGATCGCGAAGTCGATCGCCGGGGACGTAGGGCCGGAGGTCGGCGAAGTCGGTGCCGGCACCGCGCACCGGTGCGACGTGCGACCCCGCGGCAACGCGTGGTCGACGGGGCCGGAGCAATTCGTCGAGTTTGGCGGCCACCGGCAGGACGCGGACCGACCCCGGCAGCCGGACCGTCGAGTCGAATCGGAGATGACCGCCGGGGCGGCGCGCACGGATCGCGAGCGTTCCGAGGTCGTGGACGCCCCACCGGCGAGCGATGGCGCGGAGATCGATCGAGACGCCGTCGGTGGCCTGGACGGTCCAGCCGGAGACGCCATCGACGTCGGACCCGCGAACGCCCGTGTGGATCACGTCCAGCACGGCGGGACCGGCCCATTCCAACTCGACGTGCAGCGTCCATGCATCGCCTTCGAGCAATCGTTCCGGCGCCTCTGCGACGGCGACGCGGACGTCGATGGGGCGGCGGTCGGCGAGCCCACGGACCAACAACACGGCGGCGGGTGCAGCGACCGCCACCAGCGCAGCCTGACCGGTCACGAGGGCGGCGATCAACCCACCGACGGCGAGAACGGTGTATGGCCCGAGCCGCCGGTCGGCCGAGGGCAACACCGACGGTGCAGCCTCGGCTTGATGCTCGGTCACCGACTCACGACCACGTGGGCGCTGCGACCCGGTCGATGACCCGCCGGACGACGTCGTCGGCCTGGGTGCCCCGAACCCACGCTTCGTCGTCGAGGGTCACCCGATGACTCAGCGTCGGGATCGCGAGGGTCCGGATGTCGTCGGGGCCGACGTAGTCGCGCCCGCGGACGAGCGCCCACGCGCGGGCGAGTGTCACCAGTGCGAGCGAACCGCGCGGGCTGGCGCCCAGCGTGATGTCCGGCTCTGACCGCGTGGCAGTGACCAGGTCGAGTGCGTACTCGACCAACGGCGGATCGACGTGGACATCCTCGGCCGCACGCTGCATCGCCACGAAGGTCGGCGTGTCGACGATGGGTGAGATGGTGACGTCGACCGAACGGCGGGTGAGACGATCCTCGAGGATGGCGAGTTCGTCGGCGTGGGAGGGGTATCCGATCCCGACGCGCACGAGGAACCGATCGAGTTGGGCCTCGGGCAACGGGTAGGTGCCCTCCGCCTCGATCGGGTTCTGGGTGGCGATCACGGCGAAGGGGCGCCCGACGGCACGCGCCCGCCCGTCGACGGTCACCTGCCCTTCCTGCATCGCCTCGAGCAGCGCCGCCTGCGTCTTCGCGGGCGCCCGGTTGATCTCGTCGGCGAGGAGCACGTCGCAGAAGACCGGGCCGGGCCGGAACTCGGGCGTCCGGGTCGCGAGGTCGAGGACCAGGGTTCCGGTGATGTCGGACGGCAACAGGTCCGGCGTGAACTGGACCCTCGAGAACTCGAGACCGCAGGCCGTGGCCAGCGACCGGGCGAGCAACGTCTTGGCGACGCCAGGCACGTCCTCGAGCAGCACGTGCCCGCCGGCGAGCATCGACGCCAGCACGAGGTCGATGACGTCGCGTTTGCCGACGACGGCGCGCTCCACCTCGTCGACGATCGCCACGGCGAGGTCGGCTGCCGAGGGGCGCGACGCCTCCGAAGGGGATGCTGGTGGTTGTTCAGTGGTGGCCATCGGTTGCTCCGGTGCGGACGGGGGTCGAGTCGAGGTCATCGAGGATGCGGTGCACGAGTCGGGCGACGGCTGCCGGGTCGCGCTGGGCGCCGGTCGCGGTGCCGGCGGCGGGCGACACGAGCAACGTCGGCGTCTCTGCGCGACCGTCGGACCGAACGGCGTGGATGTCGACGAGCCGGTCGCGCACCGACGCCGGCAGTGTGCCGGGGGCGGTCGGACGGTCGAGGTCACGTCGCGCATCACGGAGGCCGTGCGGGTCCAGTGGAGTCGCCCCGGTCGCCGGGACATGGTCGAGCGCTGTGAGCTCCGGCTCTCGCGCCACCACGGGGGCGACCGCCCGCAGCACGAGGCCACCCGTGTAGACGGCAACGGCCGTCGCGACGAGGCGGACGATCGACGCTGCGTGTTGCGGCAGGGCCAGACAGCAGAGCCCGCCCACGACGCCGGCCGCCAGCACGGCGGCAGCGATACGCCGGTTCATGCCGACACTCCGGCGGCGACGGCCGCTTCGCGGACGTCGGTCGCCTGCAAACGCAGGTCGGCGACCGCGTCGGCGAGGGCGCTGATCGCGGACTGTCGGTCTTCTTCGGTGACAGGTAACGGCGTGAACCGGGCGCGAACGAAGAGTTCGGCCAACCGGTGTACCGGTTGGCGCCGGACGCCGAGCGGACCGAGCGTTCGCCACAGGTGCTCGTGCGGTCCCTCCTCGGCCCGCCGCGGGAAGCCGGCCTCGGCGATCGCCGTGAGCAGACGTGCGTAGGCGCCGATGACCGATGTGCGCGGGTCGGGGTCGGCGAGCATCGACCGGAGCACCTCCGCGAGCCCCTCCTCCATCGACACGGGGACCGGGACGTCGTCGTCGACGACCGGCTCCGGCTCGTCGAGGAGCGGGACTGGCCGGCGCTCGCCGAACCGCACGAGCGGCGGAGCGAACGCCAACAGTGCGAACAGGCCGAGCAGCATCGCCAGTACTGCGTCCGTCGGGTCGGCGGGCTCTGCCTCGTCGGGATCGATGGGCGCCGGGACGTCGAAGAGCCGGCCCTCACCGACCGTGACCCGGGTTCCATCGTCGCGTTCGATCGTCACGCCGCCGAGCGACACGTCGCCGCCGATCGCGGCGCCGTCGTCTCGGGTCACCACGCCGTCGACGACCATGACGTTCGCGCCCTC
>JAPKDO010000279.1 GCA_028822535.1 Acidimicrobiales bacterium | reverse complement strand
CTTCAGGGAGATGGGTGGACGATGTCCCCATGACCAATGCAGAAACCCCGCTCAACAACCGGCCGACCATCGATCTCGGCACCTTCCCGATCCCGGACCGGCTGCCGCTGTCGACCCGCATCGCTGTGGTCCTCGCGGCCATCGGCATCGCTGTCGCTACGGTGATCGCCTTCACCGCCGGCCTCGTGGTCGTCGCGATCCTCTTCGTGGTCGCGACGATTGCCCGGCTCATCGCCCGGCTCGGCGGCAAGCGCCACCAGTCCGCCAACGCGAAGTTCGAGGACGTGCGCTACATCGACCTCCGGTTCGACGAGCGCTCGGACCCGAGACTCAACTGAACGAGCCGGGTACCTCGACGTCGATGTCGGGGCCCACGAGTCGTCCGAAAACGAGGTGGATCTCGACGCCTGGTCCGGGGTCCGCGATGAGGAGGCGGAGCGATTCTGCTTCCGAGAGCCGTCGTGCTAGGGCGAGGCCGATCCCGGTTCCGGCAGCGTCGGTGTTACGGCGGAGGAAGACTTGGTCGGGATCGATGGTGACAGCGCCGTGGTCGCGTACGGAGATGACGGCCCCTGCGCCCACTCGTTTCGCGGTCAGTTCCACATCGCCGTCGCCATGGACGAGCGCGTTGTCGATGAGTACGTCGAGGATCTGACGGATTGCCTGTGGGCTGGCGTCGACCCAGGGCAAGGACGGTTCGATGTCGCTGACGAGCCGTCGGAACGTGGAGGCGGTTTGTGGTTGCCACGAGGTGGCGATGTCGCGCAGGATCGTGGAGAGTGCGTGTGGCTCCCGGTCGTGGTCGGCGTCTCGGGCCAACTCGAGGACGTCTCGGATGGTCTGTTCGAGGCGTTCGACGTCGCGGAGCGCGTCGCCAACCAGCGGGTTCGGTGCACCGGTTGCGGGTGTCGGTTCGGTTTCGAGTCGCAGCCGGAGTGAGGACAGCGGAGTGCGCATCTGGTGGGCGAGGTCGGCGCTGAGGGCTCGTTCTCGGGCCATGGCATCGTTGAGTCGGGTCGAGGCTCGAGCGAGTGTGGCCTGGACGGCGTCGATCTCCGTGATGCCGGTTGCCTTTCGGTGGAGGATCTCGCCGCCGGAGCCGATCGTGGTGGCGTCTTCGTGGAGGTCGGCGAGTGGACGCGCGAGCGTGCGGCTGCGTCTCGAGGCCACGAGGCCGGTGACGGCGAGAACGGCTCCGGCGAGCGCTGCCATCGCAGCCCACGCGCGCACGGTGCGGTAGATGACGACCTGTTCTGGCTGGCTGGTTCGGATGGCGCCGACGACGATCTCGTTGTCACTGACGGGTACCACCACTTCCAGTGCATTGCGATCACGGCTTGCAGCACCGGTGTCCAGGACCGACCGCACTGCTGGTGTGGCGCTCGGCGGGCCCTCGCCGAGCAAGCGGGTTCCCGAGGTGTCGTAGAGGGCGACGTCGATGTCGTCGAGAGGGTCGGGGATCTCGGGCAGGTCGTTGTCGCGAGCGAAGGAGCCGGGAACGGCGACGGCGGCCGTGGCCGCTTCCTCGGAGAGGGAGAGCAGGGCTTCGTCGTAGTTTCTGTCCCGGACGCTGACGGCGAGTGGGATCCCGAATCCGGTGACGGCGATCACCGCCACGAGGAGCATTGCGGTGAGCAGGCGGCGCCTCATCGTCGCGAGTCGGGGATCTCGAACCGGAAGCCCACGCCTCGCAGCGTGGTGATGCGGCTCTGGTCCGATCGTGGTTCCCCGAGGTGTTGGCGTAGCGACGCGAGGGTGACGTCGAGGGTCTTGGTCGAACCGAACCAGTGCTCGTCCCACACCTGTTCCATCGCGTCATCACGGGTCACCACGGTGCCGGCGTGTCGGATGAGGAGCGACAGGAGGTCGAACTCCTTCTGGCGGAGGTTCAACTCGGTGCCGTCGACGTGGACTCGGCGCGCCGCGTTGTCGACTCGGACATCCCCGACCTCGACGACGTCGGGGCTCTCCGCAGGCTGGCGCCGGAGCAACGCTCGGATGCGGGCGAGGAGCTCGGCGAGCCGAAACGGCTTGATGAGGTAGTCGTCGGCTCCGGCGTCGAGGCCGACGACGATGTCGGTCTCGGTGCTACGAGCGGTGAGGATGAGGATCGGAAGGTCGGGCTCCTCGTCGTGGAGCTGGCGGCACAGATCGAGGCCGTCGCCGTCCGGCAGTCCTAGATCCAAGAGCACGAGATCGACCTCGTCGACGTCAGCTGCAGTGGCCTCGGCGCTGGTGCGGACCCATATGGGGTCGTGGCCGGCACCGTCGAGGGCGCGGACCAGCCCGGCACCGATGCCCTCGTCGTCTTCGACGACGAGGATGCGGGCCGGGCTGTCCTGGTTCACGGTCAGCAGGCTACGGCTCTGCCTCAGTCAGGGACTTCGGCGCCGCCGGCGTCCTTGTTGACTGTCGCGGTCTGCACGGCGGCACCCTGGGCACTGACCTCGACCTCGACGTCCAGCTGATTCGTGGACGTGTAGTAGAGGCTGTACTGGTTGGCCGGGAAGTGGTCGGTGGCGCCGGTGTTGTCGAAGTGGATCGTGCGACTGCCGCCGGCTGGGACCGTGAAGTCGGCTCCGAGGTCGGTGTAGTAGCTCTCGCTCGTGGACGTGGTCGGGTCGGTGATCGTGTAGTACACCTCGACGGCCGTGAGGTCGGTCGAGCCGGTGTTGGACACGGCGATCTCGAGGTGGTCGTCGGCCGCAGCGCCGGAGGTGTCGACGTTGTTCTCGACGAGCACCGAGTCGATCGTGAGGGTCTTGTCGGTGGCCGTGTTGGTGATGGGGTTCGACGTCACGGGCAGGACCTGGCCGGCGCTGTCGGCCGACGGTGCGTCGGTGGTGGGATTCGTCGTCGTGGTGTCGGTGGCGGCGGTCGGTGCGCTGCTCCCACCTCCTCCGCAGGCGGCGAGTCCGAGGCCGCCCGCAAGGGCGAGGGCCGCGGCGACCCGTCGGACACGGCGAGGTCGGTTTCGTGAGCTGTCGGGTTGTGGGATGTTGCTCATGATCGTCCTCCTCGAGGAATGGTTGGTTGGCGGTTGAAGGTGCGGCGCATCCAGGCACCGAGCGCGGAGGCGTAGACGGCGAGCCAGATGACCTCGATGCGTTTGATGTCGAGGAGCTGGCCGAGCGAGAGGTCGCGATACCGGGCCTTGATGTCGGTCATGGCGAAGACGAAGCGTTCGAAGTGCTTCTCCAGCGAGGCCGCTTCGATGGCGGTGCGGACCTTCTCGTAGGTGACGAAGTTGGCCAGGATGTCGACTTCCCCTTGATGGCCGAGGCCGAGAGCGGCGAAGAGGCCACCGGGAACCTGGTTGTCGGCGTCGAGGGTGTCGCCGATCTGGGGAAGGATCAGGACGACGATGAGCCAGACGCCGAGAGCGACCATGAGTCCGGTGGCCGGAACCTTGGCTTTGGCGGTGGCGATCGATCCCAGGCAGTAGAAGGTCGCCATGTAGACCACTGGTGCCGAGTAGGCGAGCAGCAACTTGGCGATCTGGACGCCACCGGGCCAGTCGTGGCCGATCACGCCGAGGCACACGACGGCCACCGTGGCGGTGGCGGCAACGATCGTCCCGATCACCGCGGTCGCACCCAGCAGGTTCCCGGCGGCGTGCTCGCCGGCCGACAGTGGCCGAGATCGGAGCAGCGGCAGGGTTCGGTTGACCCGCTCGCGGGACACGCTCAGGTAGCCGAGTGTGATCGCGATGACCGCGCCGATGATCTCCAGGTACTCGAACGCGCCTCGCAACAGGGTCAGGAGCGCGAACGGTGGCGGAGCGACCTGGGCCACTCCGCTGGCCTGGGCCGCGGACTTGTAGAGGAGGTAGTCGGCGAGCTGACTGCGATAGTCGACCGCCGCGACATACACCGACGCGATCGTCGCGATGCTCAAGACGGCGGTGAGAGCGACGAACACTCGGCTGCGCCATGCGGCCCGGTACTCGTGCCGAGCCATCGTGACGATCCGTCGACCACGACCGGCGGTGGCAGGTGCCGATGCGGCGACGTGGCGGTGCTCGAGGATGGCGGTGTCAGACATCGGAGGTTCCCTTCGAGTAGTCGTGGCGCCGGACGAGTCCGGCCGCGGCCGCGCCGAGCCCGCCGATTGCCCCGACGAGCGGGAGCGCCCGGAGGGCGACGTGTCCGGTCGTCTCGCTGGTCATCGCTGTGGCGAGGATCTGGGCAGATGCGTTCTTGTACTGCTCGAACACCGACAGCGACCGAGCCTTCGCGGTGACCCGGAAGAAGGCTTGGCTGGTCGAGACCGGGTCGACGATGGGGTTGAGTGACGCCACCGGGTGGAGTCCGGACGTGAACTCGGGCAGCGCGAACGTCACGACGAGCCACACTCCCAACGCCGCCAGGAGTGCGAGTGGACGGCGGTTGGTGACCAACACCGTGACCATGCCGACGAGGGCGAAGGCCATCAGGTAGAGCCACGACAGCGCGTAGAACACGCCGAGCCGCGCGAGTTCGGCGGCTGTCGGAGCGACGGTGTTGACCGCCAACAGCGCAGCGACGCTGACCACGAGACAGGCGACCATGGTGGCGGCGAGCACCACGCCCACGGCCAGCGCCTTGCCCGCCACGTAGCTCGAGCGCGACACCGGTCGGGTGAAGATCAGCCGGCCGATCCCCGTGGTCTCGTCGTCGGCCAACGACAGGTACCCGACCACGATCGCCAGCAGCGCCCCGATCAGCGGGATGTAGATCACCATGTTGGACAGCAACGACAGGGACGGCTTCAGGTCGAAAGGATTCGGTGGTGCCGGTAGCCGCTGGTCGGCCAGATAGACCGTGGCCTGGTCGTAGACCCGCACGATCGTGTCGTGACTCGACCAGCCGATCACCCCGGCCAAGGCAGTCATCAACAGCAGGATCCCGGCGGTGACCAGGAACACCCGTTGTCGGGCGAGCGACTGGACCTGCTGGCGGGCGATGACGGCGATCACGACACACCGCCGGCGGGCAGTGCTTCCATGCGGACGTAGATGTCTTCCAGCGACCGCTCGTCGGGGAAGCGCCGCATCGTCTCCTCGATCGAGTCCTTGTAGATCAGGTCCCCTTGATTGAGGACGCCGATGGTGGTGCAGACCTGTGACACCTCGGAGAGG
>JAPKDO010000278.1 GCA_028822535.1 Acidimicrobiales bacterium | reverse complement strand
GTTCGTCGTGGTGCCGCCGGCATCGGTCGTGGACAGCATCGTGGAGATGCCGTTGCTGACCGCGAGGTAGTAGCCCATCATCACGAGGTTCTGGCCTCGCACCATCGCATCGTCGAGGGGGCCTGCCGTCGACTCGTCGTACGGGCGCGTCGGGTCTTCCGGGTCCACGTTCAGGTCCGAGTACCGGTCCTCGAGGCGGTCTCCCACCTGGTCGACCTCGCAGCGGGACCACACAGGCGAACTACCGGTCCCGCCGCAATACGAGCTCCACGTGAGGCCGGCCGCACGGTCGCGCCCGACCGCGGGTACGAAATCGACGCGGAGATCATGCCCGGCCCATCCGACCCGTCCGTCGCCGATGCTCATCTCGTCGAGGCTGACCGTCCGACTGTCCGACGCATAGGCCGTCATCACCAACGGCATCGGGGAATCGGTGGGGTCCCACCCATCGGGAGCGCCGTACCGGGGCAGGACATCGTCGTAGATGTCCTCGGTGACCGCCCGCATCGCATCGTCGAACGTGACGTGATCGCGCTCCTCCACCGAGAACACGTCGGGCAGTCCGTAGCGACTTTCCGCCGTCGTGGCCGAGGCGTGGTCGAAGCGTGCGGCCAACCCGTCGATCTCCAGCGCGTAGACGTCGTTCCCGGCGCCGTCGGGGATCGCGGTGAGAAACCGCTCGCTGAGGACGTCGGCGAGCGCCCAGGTCGGCCCGTTCTCGAGCGCATCGTCGTCGACGGCCGGGTCCTCGTGGATCACCGCGGTGTGGGCGCCATGCTCCTCGGTGACCTGCAGGCCGGTGAGCGTCCAGTCGCCGAAGTAGGTGTGCACGGTCTGGGGCCGGTCGTAGCGATAGCCGTCGGCACCACAGACGGAGTCGACCGGCGCGACCGGATCACTCGGGATCGGGTCGGGATCGCCGGGGGTGCAGGCGATGTCGTTGTCGACCCGCACCGCCCACGTCAGTCGGACTTCGTGCGCACTGCCCCAGTCCTGGCCGGCGGCAGGCGACTGGTACCGCATGCGACCACCGAACGCGACCTTCTCGCCGGACCGTTCGTCGGTGACCATGCTGAGCGGCACGTAGGCGGTGTCGGGATCGTCCCCGTCGTTGAGCCGCACCGAGTACGGCTGGAGTGCATCCGCATCCGGGACGACCGCCGCGTTGGTCGGGAAACGGATCTCGAGCATCGGCACGAGGCTGAGGTCGTCGGGGCTGTCGTTGACATCGCGGATCTGTCCGAGCGCATCGCTCGGCCAGTCGAGTGGACGGAGCGCGTGCTGGAGATGGCTGACGTCACCTGGCCGGAGTTGGAACTGCACGAACGTCGGTATGGCTCCCGGCGTCAGCCCGTCGAGCGTCAGCGCGAGCGGGTTCTCGTCGTCGAACGTCTGGGTGCCGGCGGTGAATGGCGAGATGTCGCGATGGTCGGGGACGCCGTCGCCGTCGTTGTCGGTGTCGAACAGATCGGGGACGCCGTCGCCGTCGCTGTCCGACGGAGCGCCACTACCCGTGATGTCCCACTCGATCGAGTCGGGGATGCCGTCCTCGTTGCTGTCCGCGATGTTCGGGTCCGGGTACCAGACCGTGGTCCCGCCGGGGAGCGTGAATCCCTCGAGTTCGGTCAGGTCGGAGTGGCCGTCGCCGTCGGTGTCCGAGCTCGTCGGATCGGTGCCGATCTGGACCTCCTCGCCGTCGGTGAGTCCGTCGCCGTCGGTGTCCGGGATTCCAGGGTCGGTGCCGAACTCCTGCTCTTCGTCGTCGGACAGTCCGTCGCCATCGCCATCCGTGCCCTGGAGGAGCACCGGCGACGACACCGCCGCTCGGCGATCGAGGTGCGGATCGATGGCGGACGTGCCCTCGAGTCGCACGCGCCGCTGTAGGTCTGCGATCTGGTCCATGGCGCTCGCTGCTGCGGGCCCGGCCGGCGACGAGACGGCATCGACGGTGGTGGTCATGGCCGAAGCGGTCGACGCGATCGGCCCGCCGACGAGCACCCCGACGGCGAGCACGACGATCAGGGCGGTCCGGGCAACGCTCGGATGGCGCCGCGCCAGCACGAACACGGCCAGAGCGATGGCAGCGATCGGTGCCAGGTGGAGCCCCAACCGGCCGCCGGCAGCGATGGGGTCGAGTACGAACCGGTCGACGAACGACGCCGGCCCAGCGCTCGCGAACCCGAAGCGAGCGAAGTCGGTGGTGATCGTCGCGGTGACGGTTTCGTCGTCCTGCGGCGGGAACTGCACCGTCATCACGACACGGACCGGCAAACCGGTCGACTCGTCGACCCACAGCTCACCCGTACCGGCCATGTCGCGGTACTGGGCGGGGATCGCCACCCGGACACCCGCCGGAAGGTCGCCCTGGTCTCGCAACGACGTCTCCATCTCACGCGCGATGGCCGCGGCGAACTCGGCGCCGTCGATGTCGAATCCGTGGCGGACAGCGTCGGCGCCCGGGACGGGGCCGAGGTCCACGACGTTCGCGGCGCCACGGAGAAGGCTCAGCTGGTCACCTCGTGGCGCGAATCCCGGGGCTGCGGTCGCGGACTCCTCCCACGAACCGTCTCCGCGACGCTGGTAGGTCGTGTCGTGCACCGTGCGGAAACCGACGGACCCGTCGTCCGCGTAGACACTGGACGCGTCGGTCCAGAGGGAGAACTCGGACTCGGCGTTCGCCAGATCGACCGCGCCCTCGAGGTGCAGGTGATCCGTGATGCTCGACGCACCGGCGTTCTGCGCAGACGCCAGCGGCGCGGTGACCGCCTCGACGTCGCTCGTGAAGTGATACGAGCCGGTGTCGCGCGCTCGCTCGAACGCCGTGGCGACGGGGTCGGTGTGCGTGTCGGCCAGCAGGGCCGGTGTGACGGCGAGCAGGCCGAGCACGACGACCACGAGGGCCCACCCCCGCCGGTGCCGCCCGTGTCGCTGGTTCCTCGCTGTCAGGTGCCGGCCCGCGCGTCGAATGGTCTCCACAGCGCCGAACGGTACGAACCGCCCCTCATCGCCCGGTCATCACGCGCCGCCGGGACGACGGAAGAGCCGGCGACATCAGCAAGACCAGCGAGACCGGCACGGCGACCTACCTCATCGAGTCGCACCGCCGAGGAACGCGACCTCGACCACCACGAACGCGGCGACGACGAGGATGAACACGGCGAAACCGATTCGTAGGCGATCCTCGTCGAGACGGGGCGCGAGGCGCGACCCGGGAACCGCGCCGACGAGACCGCCCAGGATGAAGGCGACGGCGATCGGAAGATCGATCTCGGCACCCGAGACGTTGGCAGCGAAGCCGGCGACCGAGTTGGCGAGTATGACGACGAGTGAGGTGCCGACGGCCACCGCCATCGGCAACTGGAGGGTGAGGAGCAGGGCCGGGACGATGAGGAACCCGCCGCCGACACCGAGCAGACCGGTGAGGAAGCCGACCAAGGCTCCAGCGAGACCGGCGACGATGAGGCGCGTGGCCCCGGTGAAGCGGGGCTCGCCGTCACTCGGTTGGTGGTCGTTGCCGAAGAGCATGTGCAGCGCCACGACCACCATGAGCCCGGCGAACACCAGCAGCAACACGTCTTGGTCGAGTCGGCTGTTCACCCAGGCACCGGCGAAGCTCGTGGCCAGGCCGGGGAGCGCGAAGCCGACGGCGGTCTTCCATCGGACGTCTCCGCCGCGGGCGTGGGCGACCGCCCCGCCGACCGACGCGGTTCCGACGACCAACAGCGAAGTCGGAACTGCGGCGTCGATCGGCTGGTCGAGCAGGTAGACGAGTGCGGGGACAGCGAGGATCGAGCCGCCGCCCCCGAGAAGTCCGAGAGAGACGCCGATGGCCAAGCCGGCAAGGAGCGCGACGACGACGGTCATGCGGCGCGACCGCTGTGGTGGACCTGCATACTCCCCCCAGTACCCGGGTACTGGGGGGATCAGTCGTACGCGTTCCACACCGTGGACGACGTACACCGACGATCCGACCGAAGGACGGCCCACCATGAGCTACACCCGAACCATCCAGATCGATGGCCCTGTCGACGACGCCGTCGACAAGGTCAAAGCAGCCCTCCAGGAGCAGGGCTTCGGCACGCTCACCGAGATCGATCTCGCAGCGACGATGCGCGAGAAGCTCGACGTCGAGGTCGAGCCCTACGTGATCCTGGGCGCCTGCAACCCCGAACTCGCCCACCGTGCCCTGGAGGCCGACCGCAGCATCGGTGCGCTCCTGCCGTGCAACGTCGTCGTACGGGCGCAAGGCGACCGGACGATCGTCGACGCGCTCGACCCCTCGATCATGTCGCAGCTGGCGAGCGGTCTCGAAGGCGTCGCCTCCGACGCCACCGAGCGCATCGACGCTGCGTTGTCCGCGCTCGGCTCGGACTGACGAGTCCGGTCGCCGGCGGTCGATACCCTTTCGGGGGATCGCCGGTCCGCGGCGTGCAGCCACCGACCTCACCGAGGAGACCTCGCCTTGAGCACCAAGACCTTCACCGTCGCCGGGATGAGCTGCGATCACTGTGTCCGGTCCGTCACCGAAGCCGTCCGTCCGATCGCCGGTGTCGCGTCCGTCGGCGTCGACCTCGAGTCCGGCGTCGTCACCGTCGAATCCGGCTCCGAGATCGATTCCGGAGCCGTTGCCGATGCGATCGGCGCCGCCGGCTATGAGGTCGTCGCCTGAACGGCGGCGTCACAGCAGCCGCGTGACGCCCATCCAGAGGGCCATCGCCACCATGGCGACGTTCTCGGTGAAGGAGACGAAGCCGAGTGGCACGTTGCTGGACCCGCCCACGCAGGCACACTTCAACTCACGCTTGTCGAGGTAGACGGCCTTGAACACCGAGAACGCCCCCACCGAGCCGATGAACAACGCGACCGGGACCGACACCCAGTTGAGGACGGCGGGGATCATCAACAGTCCGGCGCCCGTCTCGGCATAGGGGTAGACGTAGCTGAACCGGACGTGCCGACGAGCCAGCAGGTCGTAGTTGAGGAACATGAGCGAGAAGCTCTCGACGTCACGCAGCTTCAGATAGCCGAGGCCGCACATCGAGAAGGCGATGAACCACTCGAAGGTCCGCACGCTGAGGAGTTGCCCCTCGACCACCGACGCGGCACCGAGCGCCATCAGGAACGTGATGG
>JAPKDO010000277.1 GCA_028822535.1 Acidimicrobiales bacterium | reverse complement strand
CGCGCCGGTCGTCGACCTCACCTATGTGTTCTACGCAGCGGAGGAGATCGCTGCAGAACACTCCGGATTGCTCGAGCTGTACCGCGAGCGGCCCGACCTGCTCGACGGTGACGCCGCGGTTCTCGGCGAACCGACCGACGGTTGGCTCGAAGCCGGGTGCCAGGGAACCGCCCGAGTGCGCCTGACCTTCCGTGGCGCTCGCGCGCACACGGCCCGACCGTGGATGGGTCGTAACGCCATCCACCGCCTGGGCGGCGCGCTCGTTCGGATCGCCGGGTACGAGGCTCGGTCACCGGTGATCGACGGGTGTGAATATCGCGAGGCCATGCAGGCGGTATTCGTCGACGGTGGCATCGCCGGCAACGTCGTCCCCGACGAGGCGACGCTCACGGTCAACCTTCGAATCGCTCCCGATAGGACGGTGGACGACGCGCTGGGCGAGCTCCGTGCGATCCTCGACGGAGTGATCGAGGAGAGCGACGGCTTCGATGTCGTCGATCGGGCATCGCCGGCGCCGCCGTCGTTGACGCACCCGTTGATCGCTCGGCTCGCCGACGACGGCGCGCCCGTTCGGGCCAAGCTCGGCTGGACCGATGTCGCCCGCTTCGCCGAGCACGGGATGCCCGCGGTCAACTTCGGGCCGGGCGAGGCGACCGTTGCCCACACCGCCGACGAACGGGTGGAGCGCTCGTCGATCGATCGGGTTCATCGGGCGCTGCGACTACTCCTCACGACCTGACGACCCCTCGACCGCCGACGGTCGCGTTCAGGCGAGGCGCCGCCGGGCGGCGATCGACGCGCCCCCCGAGATCAGTACGCCGACGATGGCCAGGACCACCACCGCCAGTGGCTTGTCGTCGTCGTCGTCGACGACGAACGGCTGGGGGGCGGAGGTCTCGGCTGGTTGCCCGGGCTCGACCCCGTCGAGCGAACCCGTGTCCGGCGGAAGAGTGGTCGCGGACGCCGGACCGATCGACGGCGCCAGCGCCAGCGCCGCCGAGGCGTCGACGAGGCCTGACCCGAAGGTGGCGTCGGGGCCGGGATCGCCGAGGTCGGTCGTCGTCGCGAGCATGGTCTCGATCGCCGAGGCCGGATCCAGTCCGGCGCTGAGCAGCAGTGCGAGCATTCCGGCCACATGGGGAGCGGCCATCGATGTGCCCGACAGGCAGGCATAGGCGGCGTTTCCCTCGGGCGACCAGTAGGTGGACAGGATGCCGATCGGCTCGCCGTCCTGAGAGCAGCTCTCGGCCGTGTCGCCGCTGTCGCCGCCGGGCGCAGTGACCGCCCACCGCGCCGTTCCGACGCCGTTGGCGTAGCTGGGGATCCCGTCGCCGCGAGCGACGGCGGAGACGACCACGGCGGGCGCATCGCCGAAGTCGGCGGTGAGGACCAACTGGTTGCCCGCAGCGACGACCGGGATCGCCCCACGGTCCCAGGCGTAGCGGATCGCATCCACGAACCCCGGCCCGAAGACGCTGTTGGTCGTCGAACCGAGTGAGAGGTTGATGACGTCGGCGCCCTGGTCGGTGGCCCAGCGGACGGCCGCAGCGACGTCCGGCGCGCTTCCCGTCGGGCCGCAGTCCGGACATGCTCGGAACAGGACTTTCACCGGCAGGATCGACGCGTCGGGCGCAACGCCTGCGATCCCGGTCCGGTTGTCGTCGATCGCTGCAGCGATCCCTGCGACATGGGTGCCGTGGCCGTCATCGTCGTCCGGGGATCCGGCGCACAGCGCAGCGTCGCCTCCGGTGTCTCGACAGGCGACCCCGGAGACGATGTTCGCCGCCAGATCTTCGTGATCCACGTCGACGCCCGAGTCCACCACGGCGATGGTCACCCCTTCGCCGCGGGCCACGGCCCACGCGTCGCTTGTCCCGATGCGGTCGAAGCCCCATTGCAGACCGGCGTCGTGGGCGACGTCACCGGTCGAGGAGTTTCCGGCCAGCGCGGTGGGCCCGAGCAGCGTCACCGCCACGAGCAGGAACCATGGTGTCCACAGCCGCCGACCGGCCGAGGAGAGAGGAGACACCCCCGCATTGTGGTGGACGGCGCCAGACGGCGTTGCGTCGCTGTGGCGATCAGAGCTTGCGCATGACCGTCACCACCGGCCCGAAGATCTCGACCTCGTCGGCTGCGAAGTACATGGGTTCGAGTGCCGGGTTCGATGGTACGAGGACGACCTGGTCCCCGTCGGTGTCGAACGTCTTCACCGTGGCTTCCTCGCCAGGGATGCCGGCGACGACGATCTGCCCCTTTCGAGCCGTCGACTCGGACCGGCACACGACGTAGTCGCCGTCGAAGATGCCGGCGTCGATCATCGAGTCGCCTCGGACCCGGAGCATGAACAGCTCTCCCTCGCCGGTGAGGTCGGACGGCAACGGCATCGTCTCGGTCACGTTCTCGTGCGCGAGCACGTCGGTGCCGGCGGCGACTTCACCGACCAGGGGCACGTGACGCACGGGACGGCGGTCCACGGCAGCGCCCGAGTTGGGATCCCAACGGACCTCGATCGCCCGGGGCTTGTCCGGGTCGCGCACCAGGTACCCGAGACGTTGGAGTGTGGCGAGGTGGGCATGGACCGACGACGGTGACGTCAGCCCCACGTGTTCGCCGATCTCTCGGACCGATGGGGGATAGCCGCGGTTGCGCTGGTGCTCCTCGACCACCTCGAGAATCTGTCGCTGGCGGGTGGTGATGTCCTCGGACATGTCGTGACTCCCGTGATCTCGAAGGATCCATTCGGTCGAACAGGTGTTTGCACCATACGGCGCAGAGAGAGGGAAGGCAAACATCCGTTCGACCGCGCCTTGACTCGAACGACTGTTCGTGCCAGCCTGCGAACAGTTGTTCGTCAGAACGGGTGTTCGGCACTTGCCGCCGGGTCGCCCGAGTTCTTGTCACCCCCGCTGCGGAGACTGATCCCATGGTCGCAATCACCACCCCGAATCCCGTCCGCCTCCCGGCGCGTCAGTCGTCCACGGCGCCTCGTGCGCTCCACGTCGTCGACGATTCGACGCCCGAGCAGCGACGCCCGCTGCGCACGTTCGCGTCGTTCGTCGCCGTCGTCGTGATGGTGTTGGCGGTCACGTATCTGTTCACGTCCACCCCCACCACACCCGGTGCGACCGGTACGCCGGCGACGCTCGGCGCCCACGTCGTCTCCGAAGGCGAGACCCTCTGGTCGATCGCTCAGGAGATCGCGCCGGCGGGGGAGGCGGCCACGTACGTCGAGCGACTCGCCGACAGCAACGGAGGAGCGACCGTGGTCGTCGGGCAACGACTGACCATTCCGGTGCCGTAACCGGCTCGTCCGGATCGAGACGCCGACGGTCCGGAGGCCGGTTCGCGTGCGCCGGTATCGTGGCGAGATGCGCTGCCCGGGCTGTGGAGGCCTCCAGGACAAGGTGATCGACTCACGGCAGACCGACGACGGTACGTCCATTCGTCGGCGCCGACAGTGCGACTCGTGCAAGGGTCGTTTCACGACGTTCGAGCGTCTCGAAGAGGTGCCGCTCCAGGTGCGCAAGCGCACCGGCGAACTCGAACCATTCGATGCCTCGAAGGTGGCCGCCGGCGTCAGCGCGGCGTGCAAGTCCCGGCCGGTCGAACCGGCCCAGATCGCCGTACTGGTCGGCGAGGTCGAGGATTCGCTCCGCGTGCTCGGCAAGGACGTCGCGAGTGACGAGGTCGGTCTCGCGGTACTGACTCGGCTCAGGGGTCTCGATGGGGTCGCCGCCGTGCGGTTCGCGTCCGTCTACAAGGGCTTCGACACGATCAGTGACTTCGAACGTGAGATCAGCCTGCTGCAACAGGAGTCGGGCAGCATCGGGTCCTGACCTGCGATCGGCGTCGGTCAGCGCCGCCGATCCGCTCGGGTCCAGCGGCCGAACAGCAGCCCGTCCTCGCTGAGCAGGGACTGCAGTTCGAGCTCGACCCGCACGCTCGGGGCGCCGCTGACGATGCGCCGGCTCTCGCCGCCCGCGACGACCGGGGCGATCGTGCAGCACCACTCGTCGACCAGATCCCTGTCGACGAGGGCGCCGTTCAGCGTTGGTCCACCCTCGGCCACGACGACGTCGACGCCGTCGGCGCGCAGTCGGGCCAGGACGAGGTCGAGGTCGACGTGTTCGTCGCCGGCCACCAGCACCTCGGCGACCTTGTCGAGGGCCGCGACCCGGTCGGCAGTCGCCTTCGTCGTCGTGCACACGAGCGGGCGAACGGGTGCATCGGAGAACGATCGACTCGACGGGTCGAGGTTCAGGCGGCCGGACACGATCACGAGGCGGGGCTGTGCATCGCTGCGTCCGGCGACGCGCCGTTCGTCGCGGACCTCGTCGCGATGCCGCAGCGGCCCGTAGTCCTCGGCGACCACGGTGCCGGCCCCGACGAGCACGGCGTCCGCGATCCCGCGCACCGCGGTGAGGATCGCCCGGTCGGCGGGACCGCCGAGCGCTCCGGACCGACCATTGGTGGCCGTCGCGCCGTCCAGCGACGAGATCATGCCGACGGTGACCCATGGACGACCGGTCGGCATCGGCCGGTCGGCCGCGAGGTAGGAGGCCAGCGGGTCGACATCGCCCGCGTCGGGGAGGAGTTGGCGCACGGGTCGACCGTACCGATCGTCGCTCGCGACGGGGGCGGCGCTCGGGTGTCACGATGGAGCGAGCGGCGCTCGGAGGCCGCAACCGACCCGGGGGAGTGCGCCGATGACCATCACCGACGAGACGACGGATGCGGATGCCGGCGGCGCCACGGAAGGCGATCGGACGCTGGCGCGGACCTGTCCACTGTGCGAGGCGGGTTGCGGGCTGTCGGTCACGATCCGGGGCAGCGAGGTGACCCGGGTACGCGGAGACCTCCTGGACGTCTTCAGTCACGGGTACCTGTGCCCAAAGGGGTCGACCCTGCGTCAACTCCACGACGACCCGGACCGCCTGCGAGAGCCGCTCGTGCGGCGAGGGGATCGTCTCGAGCCGGCCACGTGGGAGGAGGCGTGGCAGGCGGTCGCCGACGGGCTCGGAGCCGTGATCGACGAACACGGGCGCTCGAGCCTCGGCGCCTACGTCGGCAATCCCAATGCCCACAACCTGGGCGCGCTCCTCTACAACCGGGTGCTGCTCAAGTCGCTCGGTT
>JAPKDO010000276.1 GCA_028822535.1 Acidimicrobiales bacterium | reverse complement strand
ATGGCGGTCATGCGGATGCCGCCGGTGAGGTCGGAGATCAGGTTGAACAAGAGCGCCCCGACGGCGGCCATCGCCACGAACAGCACCGCCAGGACGGCGAACGCGCCGACGGCGGTGGTGAAGACGACGTCGCCGACGATCTCGAAGGAGTCGTAGCCCCCGGAATCCTCCATGAAGCCCTCGATGCCGCCGATGGTGCCGACCCGATCGGCAGCGCGCCACAGCAGGTAGCCGCTGATCATCCCGATCACGTAGCTGCAGGCAGCGAATGCGATCGCCACCTTGACGACGGACCAGACCTCGACGTGGCGGACGACGCGATGGACCATGCGAGCTTTGCGACGCCGTCGGGGCGGCGGTTTGCGAGCGCCGGCACGGGCGCCACGATGCGCAGCGGGACCGCCGTCGACTCGCTCGCCTGAGGGATCCGTCGCCATGGTGCTCCAAGTGTATGGATAGCCGGTCAGCCGCCCGAGTACACCGAGCATATTCGGCCCTCGGAGAGCCCAGGCTGACACCCCCGGAGCGGTAGAATCACCACGGTGTGATTCGGCCCTCCAGAGGGCGTGGATCCCTGCCCGCCGCCACCGCTGAGCAGTACGCCGTCCGAGTACCCGAGGAGCGATCGCCGTGTCCGATCAGAGCAGCCCACCGCCACCCACCGACGGGGGCACGGACGAGGCCGGGGGCGACGAGTACGACATCGAGCCCATCGAGATCCAGGACGAGATGGAGAACTCGTTCCTCGAGTACGCCATGTCGGTCATCATGTCGCGGGCCCTGCCCGACGCCCGCGACGGCCTCAAGCCGGTGCACCGCCGGATCCTGTGGGGCATGGAGGACATCGGCGCCCGGCCCGACCGCTCGCACATGAAGTGCGCTCGCGTCACCGGCCACGTGATGGGCCACTTCCACCCCCACGGCGACGGCGCCATTTACGACGCACTCGTCCGCATGGCCCAGCCGTTCTCGCTGCGCCACCCCCTCATCGACTTCCACGGCAACTACGGCTCGCCCGACTTCGGTCCCGCCGCCGCCCGCTACACCGAGTGTCGCCTCGACAACCTCGCCACCCATCTGCTCGACGGCATCGGTGAGGAGACGGTCGACTTCTCCGACACCTACTCCGGCGAGTTCACCGAGCCCACCGTCCTGCCGGCCCGGTTCCCCAACCTGTTGGTCAACGGTTCCGAGGGCATCGCCGTCGGCATGGCCACCAAGATCCCGCCGCACAACCTGGGCGAGGTCATCGACGCCACCGTGCACCTGCTCAACAACCCCGGCGCCACCGTCGAGGACCTGATGCAGTACGTGAAGGGCCCCGACTTCCCCACCGCCGGGCTGCTCATGGGCCGCCAGGGGATCATCGACGCCTACACGACCGGCAAGGGCACCGTGAAGCTGCGGGCCAAGGCCGAGATCATCGAGGGCAAGACCCGCGATCAGATCGTCGTCACCGAGATGCCGTACCAGACGTCGATCTCGGCCACGGCCTCCAAGATCAAGGACCTGGTCAACGACAAGGTGATCGAGGGCATCGCCGAACTCAACGACGAGTCGGCAAAGGGCAAGACGAAGCTCGTCGTGACCCTCAAGCGCGACGCCCCGGGCCTCGTCGTGCTCAACAACCTCTACAAGCACACCCCGCTGCAGACCAGCTACTCGATCAACATGGTCGCCCTGGTCGACGGCGTGCCCCGCACGCTCAACCTGTTGCAGGCGCTCGAGTCCTACGTCGGCCACCAGGTCGAGGTCATCACCCGGCGGTCCGAGTACCGGCTGCGCAAGGCCGAGGCCCGGGCCCACATCGTCGAAGGCCTGCTCAAGGCGCTCGACATGATCGACGCCATCATCGACGCCATCCGGGCCTCCGCCGACAAGCAGGCGGCCCGCGAGGCCCTCATGGCCGAGCCCTTCGAGTTCTCCGAGACCCAGGCCGAGCACATTCTCGACATGCAGCTCTCGCGCCTGACCCGGCTCGGCCGCACCGATCTCGAGGAAGAGATGGCCAAGCTGGCCGAGACCATCGCCGAACTCAACGCGATCCTCGCCGACGACGTGAAGCTGCGGAAGGTCATCGAGGACGAGCTGACCGAGATCCGCGGCAAGTTCGCCACCGACCGTCGCTCGATCATCACCCACGACCCGGGCGAGCTGAACATCGAGGACCTCATCGACGACGAAGAGCTCGTCGTCACCATGTCGCAGCGGGGCTACATCAAGACCGTCGAGGCCGACAGCTTCCGCCGCCAGGGCCGTGGTGGCCGCGGCGTGGCCGGCGCCAAGCTGCGCGACGAGGACTACGTCACCAAGATCCTCACCACCACTGCCCACGCCTACCTGTTGTTCTTCTCGAACCAGGGGAAGGTGTATCGCCTCAAGGCGCACGAGATCCCCAAGAAGGACCGCACTGCGCGCGGCACGGCGATCGTCAACCTGCTGCAGCTCGAGCCCGATGAGCGCATCCAGGCGATCATCGACACGCGCGACTACGAGACCCAGCCGTTCCTGTTCTTCGCCACCAAGCAGGGCCAGGTCAAGAAGACCAAGTTCTCTGAGTACGACAAGTCCCGCCGCGACGGCCTGATCGCGATCAACCTGCGCGAGGGCGACGAACTGGTCAAGGTGCTCTCCACCACCGGCGACTCCGACATGTTCATGGTGGCCAAGTCGGGGATGACGATCCGGTTCAACGAGGCCGACGTCCGGCCGATGGGCCGCAGCGCCGCCGGGGTGCGGGGCATGAAGCTCAAGTCGGATGCTGACGAGGTCGTGTCGTGCGACATCGCCCGCGACGACACGGCGATCCTGATCGTGACCGACGCCGGCTACGGCAAGCGCACCCAACTCGACAAGTTCAACGTCCAGGGCCGAGGCGGCCAGGGCGTGCGGGGCATCAAGATCACCGCCAAGAAGGGTGAGGTCGTCTCGGCGTTCATGGTCGGTCTCGACGACGAGATCTTCGTGATCGCCAACGACGGCGTGACCATCCGCATGGAGGCCCGCAGCATCTCGTCGCAAGGTCGCGATGCGACCGGCGTCAAGGTCATGGACGTCAGCGGCGACACCCACGTGGCCGCCGTGGCGCCCGTCCTGTTCTCGGAGGACGAGGACTAACCTCTCATCAATCCTCGGCAGACCGATGCGGAGCATCGGTCCCGAAGCCGAAGGATTCGCCTTCCCCCTTCGACGCTCCCACCGGGAGCCGTCGCCAGGAGGAAGTCATGTCCGTCCACCCGCCTCGCCCCCGCGGAAGCCGCGGCCAGGCGACCCCGCTGTGGGCCATCGTCTTGGTGCTCGCCGCGTTGCTGCTCGTCCCCGTCGCGCTCCTGGGCAAGGCGACGATCGAACGGGCCGCGGCGCAGTCGGCGGCCGATGCGGCCGCGCTTGCCGGCGCACTGGCCACGGACGGGAGCGGCGAGGCCGATGCCCGGGCGATCGCCGATCGGAACGGCGCCCGGCTCGAGTCGTACCGCCGGGTCGGCGACACGATCGAGGTGACCGTGGTCGTCGGTGGGCGACGCGCCAGCGCCCGAGCGGTCCGTGAGGTCGTTCGCACGCAGCGTGCGCTCGCCCCTCCGTAGCGATCGGCGCGGCGGGATCGAGGCGGGGGAACGACGCCGACGCCAGCCCGCTCCGAAGAAAATAGGTCTTCTGACCCATTGACGGGCGATTCATCCGCTACGTGTGGAACATGGCCTTCTCGATCGACGCACCCCGTCTCGCTTTCGACACACCGACCGGACGCGCCGGCGTCGGGGCGCGAACGCTCTCCGTGTACCTCGCGCTGGCGGCGTTGCAGGTGCTCGACGTGGCGACCACGTGGGTCATCCTCGCCAATTGGACCGCCCGGGCGGAGGGCAATCCGATCGTGGCGGGCCTCATCGACCACACCGGGCTGGTCGTGGCGATGGTGGCGTTGTTGGTGACGAAGCTCGCCGTGGTCCGGGTGCTCTACGAGAAGCAGACCGGCGTCAAGCTGATGTCGGCCGTCTACGGCTTGGTCGTCGCCAACAACCTGCTCTTCCTCGGCCTCTGGCTGTTCGGCTGAGCAGCGGCGCTATCCCTCGGCATCGCGGTAGGCCTCGGTGATCCAGGCACACAGCTGCCCATCGACCTCGTCGGGCGAGCGGACGTTGACCACGTGGAACCACCGCCCGCCCTCGCCGGTCACATTCCGGGAGAATCGGTCGCTGTCGACCTTGCGGTGGAGGACGAAACCGACGGCGATCCACTTCGTCATCGTGCGCAGCTGGAGGAACGTGCGGCTGCCGTGCTTGCAGAAGATCCCGACCGAGACCGGCTCGACGTAGGTGGGTTCGCCGGGAATGGTGTCGAGGTGGGCCTGCACGGCCTCGTAGATCGGCCGCTCGAAGTCGGGTCCCGACGAGAAGTACTCCTCGATCGACATGGCCGGGGCGCACTCATGACCCTGGCCGGCACGCCCGAAGCGTCGTTCGCAGTCGGGGCAGGTCCACATCGAGCACAAGCCTCGCGCCGTTACCCTCGACCCATGAGCATCCCGGTCGAACTCGCTGGTCTCGCCGACGCCGTCGCTGCCCGGACGATGAGCCCGTACCTGCTCACCTCCGACGACGACGGCCGCCCGCACGCCACCGCGATCGCGCTGCGGTGGGAGGATGCGGACCTGGTCGGGCCGTGTGGGCGGTCGTCTGGGCGCAACGGCACCGCTCGACCGGCAGTGTCGCTGCTGTGGCCGCCGAACGAGCCAGGCGGCTACAGCCTCATCGTCGACGCCGACATGACCGTCGACGGGGACGACGACGCCCGCCTCGCCCGACTGTCACCGACCCATGCGATCCTCCACCGCCCCGCGGAAGTCGCGGACCCCACCACCGACTGCGCCCACGACTGCCAGAAAATTCTCTGACCGGAGCCACGACGAGCTCACACCAACGTTGCCCAGGCGGGCGACGCACAAGCCGGCCGACCAACGTCACCCGCTGGTGCGTTCGGCAGCACGTTCGGATGAATGGCTGGCCAGAATCGTCCGTGAGCGATAGGTCGTGGCCGGGGCTGTCCAGACGCGGTTGCGACGGCCCGCGATACCCGGCACTTCTTGGTGCGGCGACCGTCAGCTCCATTCTCGACGTCGTGGGCGTCGGCCCCCGACGCCTCACACGT
>JAPKDO010000275.1 GCA_028822535.1 Acidimicrobiales bacterium | reverse complement strand
TCTAGTCTCGGGCGACCACGAGATCGACTCCAAGGTCAACGGACGGTCGCTGCTCGTCAAGGCCGAGTTCGTGAAGAAGGCCTGACACGGGTCAACGTGATCGCGGCTCACGACACCGTGGTGCGGAACGAGATGCCGTCGTCGGCGCGCCATTCGGTGGCGTTGCCCCACCTGCGAGGTGGGTCGTCGACGGGCTGCAATGCGAGACGCAGGAGGACGCGTGGCGGACCGCCAGTGACCTACCCGAGACGATCGGCGGCCGCGGGCAGGGCCCCACCCCAGGAATGCTGGGCCGTGCGGCGCTCGGCAGTTGCCTGACCATCGGCTATCAGCTCCATGCAACCCGACTCGGGGTCGACCTGACCTCGCTCACCGTCACTGTCGAAGCCGACTCCGACGACGGAGCGATGCTCTCCCCCGATTCCGGGAACCGACCCGGATACAGCGACGTGAGATACCACGTCGAGATCGTCAGCCCAGCGCCCGAGGAACTCCTTCTCCGACTGCTCGACGAAGCCGACTCCCTGAGTCCGTACCGCGACATCTTCGCCCGGGAGATCCCGCTCGAACGAACGGCAGAGATCCGTCGACCATCACACCGACCGCCGACAACGTAGAAGTCCTGTTACCGATCGCCACCCCGTCCCCATGTCTGGAGTCTCGTGCCGCGCGACATCATCTTCACCACGACCGCAGCGAAGCCGCCGCCCACCTACAGCCAGGCGGTCAGAGCCGCTGGGCTGATCTTCGTGTCCGGTACCGCTCCGCACGATCCGGCAACGGGCGCCCTCACCGGATCCACGATTCAAGAGCAGACGAGGCAGTGCCTCACGAACATCTCCGCGATCCTCGACGCATCTGGGAGTTCGATGGACAAGGTCGTCAGCGTCACCGTGGTGCTGGCCGACGAGGACGACTTCCCGGGGATGAACGAGGAGTGGTCTCTCTGGTTCCCCGTCGACCCCCCGGCACGGCAAGCAGCGAAGCTGCCGGCCAAGATCCCAGGTCTCCTGGTGTCGATCGCAGCGATTGCCGAGGCCTGAGAGACGGGCCCAGTGGTCTCCTGAGGGCCGGGGACGACTGGTGCACCCCTGGACCCGAGCGGATCAGGCGGGGCCGGCGCCGAGCGTGTCGCCGGCGCCGAGATCGAGATCTTGATCCGGGTCCCGATCCGCCGCCGCCACCTTCAACGCCCTGCTCTGACGTTGTTCGAGCCGCTTGGCGAGCCCGGCCATCGCCCATACGAGGATGAAGTACACGATGCCGATCGAGACATACGCCTGGAAGTTCGTGACCTCCGTGTCTCCGAAGTTCGCTGTTCCGGCGCCTCGTCGGACGAACTCCTCGTACCCGATGACGAATCCGAGCGACACGTCCTTGGTGAGCGTCGCCATCTGCGCAACGATCGCCGGCACCATCCGTCGAACGGCCTGCGGTAGCACCACGACGAACATCATCTGCCAGTAGGTCATGCCGACCGCTTTCGCAGCCTCGGATTGGCCACTGTCCAGCGAGCGGACGCCGGCCCGGAAGATCTCGGACAGCACGGCCGAGTTGTAGAGCACCAAGGCGACGACGACCGACCAGAACGTGCCGAGCAGCGCGTCACCACCTCGTCCCCGTGCGATCGAGGTGTCGATGAAGAACACGCCGAAGATCATCAACAGCAGCGGAAGCGCCCGGAAGAGCTCGACCCATCCGACCGCCAAGGTGCGGACCGGCCTGGACTTCGACAGACGCATCAGTGCGAACGCGAAGCCCACCACGGTTGCCACCACGCCGGCGGTCACCGCCGCGCGGATCGTCGCGATCAGTCCTTCGCCGAGAAAGCGCAGCGTGGCGCTGTCGAACAGGTCGGTCCAGCGAACGGCCTCGAGCTGTCCGTTCCCGTCGAGCCTCCCGTACATCCAGAAGAGGACGAGTACCGCGGCGACGGTGGCGAGTCCGGTGCCGACGCGGACGCGGCGGCGCCCACGTGGACCGAGCTCCTCGATCAAGACGTTGCCCGTCATCGCTTGATCGCGAACCGGGCTTCGAGCCGGCGGAAGACGGCGCCGGCGGGAAGCAGGAACAGGAGGTAGAGCGCGGAGATCACGGCCAGGACTCGCCAGACACCCGCGGATGCATCGTTGAACATGCGCTGGGATTGCGCGGTCAGCTCGAACACCGAGATGGTCGACGCAACCGCAGTGTTCTTGAAGTTGGCCACGAAGAGATTCCCGATGGGCCCGATGACGGTTCGAACGGCCTGCGGGATCACGACGAAACGCATCAGCTGCGCGAATCCCAGGCCGATCGATCGTCCGGCCTCGGCCTGGCCCCTCGGGACGGCGTTGATGCCCGATCGGAGCACTTCCGCCATGTACGCACCGGTGTAGAGACCGAGCGCGACCACCGCGGTGGGATAGAAGTCGAACACCAGCCCGAGGTCACCCAGACCGAACAGGGCCACGAACAAGACGACGAGCAGCGGCGTGTTGCGGAACGCTGCGACGAACCACCCCGCCACCCGGACGAGCGGCGGGATCGGACTGACACGGAAGGAGACGACGATGACGCCCACCAGGAGGGCGAGGCCGAAGCTGGAGAACGCCAGCTTGACCGTCACCCACGTGGCTTCGCGGAGCGGGTCCTGGTACTCGTCGAAGAACTCAGACCAGCTCACGCCGTCTCCTTTCCGTGTCGTGCCGAACGATTGCTGTTGTGATCAGCAGCCTTCGTTGTCGATCGCGGGAGGATCGGGCGTGACCGATGCAACGGCGCCGACCGTGTCCTCGTAGATCTGGGCCCAGGTGCCGTCGTCGTAGGCCGCCTGCAGGATCTCGTTGATCTGGCAGCGCAGCTCCGAACCCTTGGCGACACCGATGCCGTAGGGCTCGTCGGTGAACGGGTTCTCGACGAGCTCGTATGCACCGTCGGACTCATCGGCGAGGCCGAGGAGGATCACGTTGTCGGTGGTGACGGCGTCGACTCGGCCCTGTCCCATGGCGTCAGCGCACTTCGAGTAGGTGTCGAAGGTCGTGACGGCGGCGTCGGGCGCCATCGAGTTTAGGTTGGCGAGCGAGGTCGACCCCTCGACGGTGCACGTCTTGATGTCGGCAGAGTCGAGATCGTCGATTCCCGTGATGCCCTTGGGGTTCCCGGCCTCGACCATGATGTCCTGGCCGGCGATGTAGTACGGCCCGGCGAAGTCCACCTGCTCCTTGCGCTCGTCGTTGATCGTGTACGTGGCGACGACCATGTCGACGGTGCCGTTCTCGAGGAAGGTCTCTCGGTTGGCCGAGACGGCCTCCTGGAACGCGACCTCCATACCGAGTTCGTCGGCGATGAACCGTGCGATCTCTGCATCGAAGCCGACCACTCCGTCCGGCGTGTTCACGCCGAACAGCGGCTGGTCGTACTTCGTGCCGACCTTGAGGGTCTCGCCGGACGGCGTCTCGCCTCCGGTGCCGTCATCGGATGAGGTGTCGTCGTCGTCGCCGCAGGCTGCGACGAACATGGCGAACGCCAGCAGCAGTAATGGGATTCGGATCATGCGCTTCATGGATGCTCCAGGGTTGGTTCGTGGTGATGTGATGGGTGTTCGTTGGATGCCTTGGGGGGATTGGGGATCGGGTCAGTGCGTGATGATCTTCGACAGGAAGTCACGCGCTCGGTCGGTCTTCGCGTTGTTGTAGAAGGACTCGGGGTCGTTCTCCTCGATGATCGCGCCGTCCTCCATGAAGACCACGCGGTCGGCGGCGGATCGGGCGAAGCCCATCTCGTGCGTCACCACCACCATCGTCGTGCCGGCCTTGGCGAGGTCGAGCATGACCTGGAGGACTTCGTTGATCATCTCGGGATCGAGCGCCGACGTCGGCTCGTCGAAGAGCATGAGCTTGGGCTCCATCGCCAGCGCGCGTGCGATGGCGACTCGTTGCTGCTGGCCGCCGGAGAGCTCGGCCGGGTACTTGTTGGCCTGATGGCAGACGCCGACTCGCTCGAGATGCTTCTCGGCGATCTCCCGCGCCTCGGCCTTGGACTTCTTGCCGACCTTCATCGGCCCGAGCGTGACGTTCTCGAGGATCGTCTTGTGCGCGAAGAGGTTGAACGACTGGAACACCATGCCGACCTCGGCACGGAGGCGAGCCAGCTCCTTGCCCTCCTCGGGAAGCAGCTCGCCGTCGATCCGGATCTCGCCTTCCTGGATCGTCTCGAGCCGGTTGATCGTGCGAATCAGGGTCGACTTGCCCGACCCGGACGGGCCGATCACGACGACCACTTCGCGTTCGGCGACCTCGAGGTCGATGTCCTTGAGGGCGTGCATGTCGCCATACCACTTGTTGACGCCATGCATCGTCACGAGCGCGTCCGTCACAAGGACTCCCTCGTGGAGGCGGGCTGGCTCGACGGTGGGTTCATCATCGCGACGCGAACCGTAGCGCTGCTCGGGCATCGCCGCGCCGGAACGTGGTGCGTGCTGCCGACCGGCACCGTGGTTCGTGGCCGACGGGAGCGAGAGGTCACCCATGAGTTCGTCGAAGAGGCCCGGGTGCCCTTGAAAAGGCAAGAACCCCGGGCCGGAGCCCGGGGTTCTCGAGATGGTGTCGGAGAGAGGACTTGAACTCCGGTCTGAGATGTGCTGTAGGGTACCGTGTAGTTTGCATCTGTGCAGGTCAGAGGCCGTTTTCGAGAGCATTCGTGTCGCCCTGTAATTCGCTGTAACGGCCAATATCACCCCGCTTTTCAGAGAACTGCTGACAAATTGCTGACAAACGACACATCCGAGATCAGAGGAAGTGTTGTATGTTGGTGCGCATGAGTCTGACCGAGCACACGTTCACCCACATGCTCCGGAACTCGGGCGAGGTCCTCGCTGAGATCGAGCACCGCGACGTGGTCCTTCGCCGACGCGATGGGGCGGATCTCTTCCTCGGACTCCGAGCCCGCGAGGAGTCGGTTCGAGACGTGCTCGGCGCGCTTGCTCGGCTTCTCGTCGCTGCGAGTGTCGACCCCGACACCCGACGCCGGGTCGCAGGCGCGCTTGGTGCCTCGCTCCCCTGGGCGACCTTCCTCCCCGACGACGAGCGTGAGGAGTTCTTCGATGCCCTCACGTCGACGGCGGCCGCGTGCGCCGATGTCGACTCCTTCGAGCCGCTGGCACACCTCCTCG
>JAPKDO010000274.1 GCA_028822535.1 Acidimicrobiales bacterium | reverse complement strand
GGTCCTGGTTCAGGCGGGAGATGGTCTCGCGGAGCTGACGGACGCCCATGGGGTCGAGACCCGAGGTCGGTTCGTCGAGGAACAACACCTCCGGGCGGTGCAGGATCGCCTGTGCGATTCCGACCCGCTGACGCATGCCGGTGGAGAAGCCGTCCATCCGACGGTCGGCGTACTCGGCGGCGTCGAGGTAGTCGAGGGTCTCGATGACGGAGCGCTTCGGGTCGTCGACGCCGGAGAGTCGGGCGAAGAACTCGAGGTTCTCTCTCGCCGACATGTGCCCGTACAAGCGAACGTCGGCCGGCAGGTAGCCGATCCGAGCCGCCACCTCGCGCCGGTCATCGACCACGTCGAAACCACACACCCTGGCCGACCCAGATGTCGGTCGGATCAACGTCGTGAGCACATTCATCGCCGTCGTCTTGCCGGCACCGTTGTGACCGAGGAACCCGAACACCTCGCCTCGGTCGATCTTCAGGTCGATCCCGTGCAGCACCTCGTCGTCGTCGTAGGCGTGGTGCACGTCTTCCAGTTCGATTGCGGCTCCGGCCATCGCCTCGTCCTCTCGCTCAGGCCCGCCGCTGATCGGCGGCTCTGGCATGAAGGTACGAACGCGCCGGCAAAGCGACGCCCGGACGAAGGCAACAGCACGGCAAAACATCCGCGGCTGGCGCGAGATGTGATGGTGCGTCGACTTCACTGACCGCCGTGTCCAGCGATCTCTCCGTTCTCCACGCCATTGTCCTCGGCCTCGTCGAGGGACTGACCGAGTTCCTTCCCATCTCTTCGACCGGGCACCTGCTGGTCGCACAACGAGTACTCGGGTTGGGCGGCACCGAGGACGCCGACATGGCGCTCGACACCTATGCCATCTGCATCCAGGCGGGCGCGATCGCCGCCGTTCTCGTGCTGTACCGGCAACGAATCGCTCAACTCGTGCAAGGACTTGGCGGACGAAGCGAGGACGGCCGACGACTCCTCATCGCCCTCGTCGCCGCGTTCATCCCCGCCGCGGCGATTGGTGTCGCGCTGTCAGACCCGATCCGCTCTGCGCTCTTCGGTGTCGGTCCGGTGGCCGGTGCGTGGATCGTCGGCGGCCTGGCGATCCTCTGGGTGACACGGAAACCGTGGAGCAACGGTGGAACCGCCACTCTCGAGGAGCTGACCGTGCGTCACGCGCTGATCATCGGGCTCGCCCAGGCGCTGGCGCTGTGGCCCGGCGTCAGCAGGAGTCTCGTCACGATCCTCGCTGGGCTTGCGCTCGGATACACGATGCGCGCCGCCGTGGAGTTCAGCTTTCTCCTCGGCCTCGTGACGCTGACCGCAGCCACGGCGTATGAAGGAGTACGTAGCGGTGGCCAACTCGTCGACACCTTCGGAGTCGCGACGCCGCTCCTCGGGCTGGCAGTCGCATTCGTCTCCGCCGTGCTCGCCGTCCGATGGATGGTCTCGTGGCTCCAGTCCCGAGGCCTGGCGGTCTTCGGCTGGTACCGGATCGCAATCGGGGTCGTTGCCGTCACAGCGATCGCTCTCGGCTGAACCGCTACGTCATCACTGTCTTCCCGCCTGCGACGACCGTGGGGCTATGGGTCTCGAGTGTGGTGCAGGTCGGAGACCATCCGATGGATCTCGCTCACGATCCGTTCCGACTCGACGTCTACCTCGTAGTCGTGCTTGGCCAGCTCGCTACTGATCTGGTCCTGACGCTTCGCGGCGATGAGCAGAATCGCTCCCTGCATTGCGGCCAGGCACGACAGGATGAGATTGAGCAGGATGAACGGGTACTTGTCGAACCCGACATTGCGGTTGCCCAGCATCCATCCGGCAAGGAACACGAGCGCGCCGAAGACGAATCCCCAGGACCCCATCCCGTTGCGGATCGTGTCGGCGGCGCGCTCGCCGATCGTGAGTTCGTCGGGATCCCGGACTGCGGGATGACTCCGCCATGTCGGTCGGCGGATGTGGAGCCGTTCTCGGAGCTGCATGTGCGAAGTCTGCATGTCGGGAAGGGTCGAGGCTGCTGCGTCCAGCGACGCGACTGCCGACCGCCGGCACGGATGTCTCGGCGGCAGCCATCGTCCCCCACCGACACCGTCTCCTCCAGCGAGGACGATGCTTCCGGAACGCCGATAAGCGGCGAGGCACTCGACCTGGCCAAGAAAGGCTCTACTGGGTCACGCTCTCACGGCTCGCCGCTGACGGGGCTGTCCATCGAGCGCTGATATGCCGGAGGCGTCATTGATGGATGATGGAGCAGAAGCCTTCGCAGTTCGTGGGGTCTTGTGTCGCGGCGCGTTGGGCCAATTGCTCGAGGTGGGTTCGGTTTGCGTGGAGTTCGGCGAGTCGAGCGTCGACCTCGGCGAGTCGATCGGCGACGGCGGTGGCGACGTGTTCGCAGGGGGGTTTGCCGTCATCGCTGATGTCGAGGATCTGGCGGATCTGTTTGAGGGTGAGGCCGGCGGCCTGTGAGTGGCGGATGAAGTCCAGACGTTCGGCCGCGCCGGGGGAGTAGCTGCGGTACCCCGACGGTGTTCGCGCTGGTGCCGGGATCAGTCCCTCGGATTCCCAGTAGCGGATGGTCTTGGTGGGAACGCCGGTCATGTCGGCCAGTGCACCGATTCTCATCGCAGGTTCTCCTTGACCTTCCAGTCGACTGGAACCCTTACCGTACGTGAACCCGCTCATCCCGACCACGAACTGGAGACCACCGTGCGCATCGAATTGCAGTACTTCGACGACTGCCCGAACTGGAAGGTCGCACACGAGCGCCTCGTATCGCTTGCGGAGGGCGTGGGGGCCGAGGTCGTTCTCCGGCAGGTGACGACACCGGAGGCGGCCGAGGCGGCGGGGTTTCGGGGTTCGCCGACGATCCTCGTCGACGGCCGAGACCCGTTCGCGATCGGCGACGAGTCCTTCGGTCTGGCGTGTCGGGTCTTCCAGACGCCGCACGGCCCGGCGGGATCACCCACGGTCACACAACTCGAGGCGGCGCTTCGTGACTGATCGAGAACTCACCACGGCGGCAGTGGTTGCGGGCGGGTGTGTTGTCTGGGCGCACCGGTCGCGGGGGTGCTCGTCGACGCTGTTGCGTTCGGGTCGCTGGCTCGACTCGGGTTGGTCTTCGGAGTGCTGTTGATGCTGATGGTCATCGTCTGCCACCACGTGCCGCGTTGTAAATGCTCACGACAATGGCCGTCATCGCTGCGGCATCCTTCGTCGTCGCCGTCGCTGTGGTCGTCGGCGGGTTCCTGCTGAGAACGCCGGCGGGCATGTGGCTCGTGTCCTGGTGACCGCCGACGCCGGCGCGCATCCCATCGTGGCGGTCGCGGAAGGCCGTGACCAGCACGCCGCCGCCGTCCTCCGGGCTGGGGTGGGCGAAGCCCCGGATGTCGATGCAATGCCTGCTGAGTTGGACGGTCGGCTGCTGAGCTCCGCAGATCTGCGCCCGACCGATGCCGTCCTACTCGACCGAGACGACCCTGACCTCACGATCGAGATGGAACTCACCGGGAGCGAACTCGACTATCAGTGGGGGATCAACGGACGCGCGATGGACGATCCCGATCCGTTCCAGATCGAGGAAGGCCAGACCGTCCGGATCGTGTTCCGAAACGCATCGACGATGTGGCATCCCATGCACCTACACGGCCACACGTTCGCCCTCGATGAGACCGGAGCCCGGAAGGACACGGTCATCGTTCGACCCGACGAGTCGATCGCCGTCACGTTCTCGGCCGACAATCCCGGTCAGTGGATGGTCCACTGTCACAACACGTACCACCTCGAGGCGGGGATGGCCGGTGTCGTGTCCTACGTCCGTTGACCTGGAGGACGGCGGGTCGAGTCGAACGGCGAGCGGATCGTTCGGAGACCCGCGGCGGGAATGAACTACGACGCAACGTAGTATCGTGTGTCGATGGCAGGTATCGGTCACGCCACGACCTCGAGACGCGCAAGGTCTCTGCCGCGGGTGTCCAGGACCGAGCGCGTGGTTCGTTGGCTCGGGCGGTTTGGTCGCCTCCTGATCGGTGCCGGTCTGCTGATGCTTCTCTTCGTCGGATACCAGCTGTGGGGAACCGGCCTGGTGGAAGCACGCGCGCAGGGCGACCTCGTCGAGGAGTTCGAGAGGTTCGTCGACACTCCGCGAGTCGAATCCGTTGATGCGCCGGGGCCGCCCGACTCACGCGCGGAGTCGACGCCGGCGAAGAATGGTGGGCCCACGTGGCCCGTATCGCTCGACGAAGGGTCTGCGCTCGCACGGCTGCGGATCCCCTCGATCGACGTCGACAAGGTCGTCGTCGAAGGTGTGGGTCGTGGCGACCTCCGTCGTGGGCCCGGTCACTATCCAGGAACGGTCCTCCCGGGTCAGGCGGGGAACTCCGCCATCGCTGGACACCGCACGACCTACGGGGCACCGTTCTTTCGTCTGGACGAACTGGACCCCGGAGACGAAGTCCTCATCGACACACCAGCGGGTGAGGTCCGATACGTCGTGTCGAACAGCGAGATCGTGGCGCCGACCCAGGTGGACGTGCTCGAAGACGTCGGCGACAACCGTTTGACGCTCACTACCTGCAATCCGAGATACTCCGCCGCCGAACGCCTCATCGTCACCGCCATCCTGGATCCGACGGAAGAACCGGCCTCGGCGGTCGTCACCACGGCGACGTCCGAGTCGGCGGCCCCGTCGCTCGAACGACAAACGCTCGACGAATCGCCCGAGGGCCGACCCGGACGCCTCCCCGTCGTGCTGTGGGGTTTCGCAACGGTCCTTGTCGGCGCAGCGATCTGGTTCCTGGGTCGCCGATGGCGGCGCTGGCCGTCCTATCTCCTGGGATCGCCAGTCTTCCTGATCGTCCTTTTCGTGTTCTTCGAACACCTGAACCGGCTTCTCCCACCCAGCGTGTAGACGAGCGAGGTCTGCTGAATTGTCCCCACATCCAAACTCGAAGAAGGCCAAGGCTCGACGCGCCAGACGGCGTACGCAACGAGACGAATCGGCCGAGCTGTCGAAGTCGGAGCGACGGCTCGAACGGCAGGTCGAGCGACGTCGGGAGCGCGTGCGGGCGCGCCGTTGGAAGCTGACCCGCAACGCCGCGGCGACGATCGTGCTCATCGGGCTCCTCGGGTTCGCCGCTTGGTTCGCATTCCGTCCGGATCCTGAACTGGCCGGTGTCGAGCGACCGGGAAACCGTGGCGGCGGGCATGTTCAGAAC
>JAPKDO010000273.1 GCA_028822535.1 Acidimicrobiales bacterium | reverse complement strand
GAGCGGGCCCGCGGTCTGGCCGAGGGCATCAAGTGTCCGACGTGCCAGGGGCAGTCCGTGGCCGACTCCAACGCCACGGCCGCCCGCAGCATCCGGACCGAGATCGCCCGCCGCATGGAGGCCGGACAGACCGACGGCGAGATCCGCGACTACATCGTGGGCCTCTATCCCGACTCGTCGTTGACGCCGCCGCGCACCGGCGTCGCCGGCCTTGTGTGGTTCCTGCCCGTCGCACTGTTCGTGGGCGCCGTCGGCGGGCTGATCGCCGTGTTCCGCGCGTGGCGCGCACCACCCGACATCTCGGTCTCTGAAGCCGACCGCGTACTGGTCGAGGAGGCTCGGCGTGCGTCCCGATCCTGACGCGCTCGGTGCCCTCGAGGAGGAACGCGACTTCCTGCTGCGATCGCTGGCCGACCTCGACCGGGAGCTCGCGGCCGGCGACATCGACGAGGCCGACCATCGCTCGTTGACCGCCGACTACACGACGCGCGCAGCCGAAGTCCTTCGGGCGATCGACGAGGGGAGAGCAGCGCTCGACGATGGTCGTGCGCCAGCGTCGTGGCGTCGACGACTGTTGGCCGTCGGCGGCGTCGCCGCCGTGGCGGTCCTGGCCGGCGTGCTCGTTGCCCAGGCGTCGGGGAGCCGTGGCTCGTCGGGGCTCACGGGCCTCGACGTCGCAGCCGCATCCTCCCGCACCGACGACTGCCTCGGCTTCGAGCAGTCGGGTGAGTCCGACGAGGCGCTCGACTGCTACTCCGAGATCCTCGACTCGTTGCCCGGCAACGTGCCAGCGTTGACGTTCCGAGGCTGGCTCCAGGTCCGGGAGTTCGACATCGACGACGGGATCGACGACCTCGACGCCGCGATCCAACTCGATCCGGACTCGACGTCGCCCTACGTGTTCCGTGCGAGCGCACGGTCGCGCTCCGACGACGCCGCCGGTGCGGTGGCAGACCTCTCACGCTTCTATGCGAACGATCCCGGCGACGAGGAACGATCGCTCGCCGACCAGTTCACGCCGGTCATCGTGGACGCCGCGCTCGACGAGTGCATCGGCGGCGATGTGAGTGGCCGCACGCCGCCGGTCGAGGTGCTCACCTGTTACCGCGACGTGCTCGACGTCGACAGCGGCAACCCGTCGGCCAGCATCTACCTCGGGTGGTTGCTCGCTCGCACCGGACTGACCGACGAGGCCCTCCCGCTGCTCGATTCCGGTCTCGAGACCGAGCCGTCGCTCACCGCCGGGTACGTCTTCCGGGCGGCGCTCCTCGCGCATCTCGGAGAGACCGAGGCGGCGCTCGCCGACCTCGACACGTTCGATTCGATGGACACGCCCGACGATCAGCAGGCTGCGGCCGCTCGGGTCCGCCAGGCCATCGATGCGGGCGAGGATCCGCTGCCCGGCGGGGGTTGACCGTTCAACGTCCCCGAGGGGGCGTGAGATAGGTGGCGCAGCCCCACCCACCATCGGCCTTGTCGTAGTCGACGACCCATGTCCCGGCCTTCTGCCAGACGAGTTCGTCCTCGTGGGTCATCCCACGTTCCACGAGTTCGGCCAACAACGCCGGGATGACGTCACCGTGCGAGCTCAACACGATGGTGCGCTTGCGCTCGGCGTCGTCGACGAGCGAGGTGATGTCGGAACGGCACGGTCCCTCGAACAACCGGTCGTCGTCGACCACGTCGACGCCGATGGCCGCTCCCAGGGGCTCGACGGTCTGACGGCACCGTACGGTCGGTGAGGTCAGCAGACGCTTCGGTTCGTACGGCGCGAGCGTCCGTGCGATCGATTCCGCCTGCTTCCGGCCACGATCGGACAGCGGTCGCAGTCGGTCGTCGCCTGTCCACTCACGACGTGACCCGGCGTGCGCGTGGCGAACGATGAGGAGGCTCACGCCGCGCAGGCTACGGGATGGTCATGGCGTTCCCGCCAGCGGAGGTATCGCTCAGGAAGCCGAGCTGCCCAAGGAGCGGAGTTCGGCGAGGACCTCGGGGAGCGCCTCGGCAGCGGCGTCGACGTCGGCGCGTGTGGACGACCACCCGACGGAGAACCGGAGCGATCGGTGCGCATCCACGCCCATGGCGGCGAGGACCGGCGACGGCTCGAGCTCGGCCGATGCGCATGCGCTGCCCGAATGGGCGCTGATCCCGAGTCGGTCGAGGCCGAAGAGCACCGCTTGGGGCTCGACGTCTGCGACCCCCAGGCACAGAAGATGCGGGAGGTGGTGTTCGGGATCGCCGTAGATCGTCACGCCTGACACCGACTCGACGGCACCCCGGAGTCGGTCGATCAGCGATGTCTGGAGGGCTGACTCGGCGTCGACGTCGATCGTCTCGACCGCGGCGGCGAGGCCGATCGCCGCCGCGACGTTCTCGAGCCCGGCCCGTCGTGCGAGCTCCTGTTCACCACCGGGGAGGAGCGGGCGTAGCCGGACTCCACGACGAACGAGGAGGACGCCGCTCCCGGCCGGACCGCCGAGCTTGTGCCCGCTGATCGAGACCAGATCGGCGCCCAGCTCTCGGAAGTCGAGCGTCGCGTGACCGGCCGCCTGGGCGGCATCGACGTGTACGAGCACGCCCCGTTCGCGACAAGCGGCGACGACGGCAGCGACGGGCTGCACGGTCCCGACTTCATGATTGCCCCACTGCACATGGACGAGTGCGGTGTCGTCGTCGACCGCGCCCAGGACGTCGGCGGGATCGACGCGGCCGAACACGTCGACGGCGACGACGCGGGCCTCGCCGTGCTGCGCCGCCGCGAGTCGGACAGCGGAGTGCTCGACCGCCGGCACGACCTGGTTCGACCCCCGCTCGGCGGCACCCCAACACGCCGAAGCGATCGACTCCGTGGCTCCCGACGTGAACACCACTTCTCGCGACCGTGCACCGAAGGTGGTGGCGACGCGGTCGCGAGCGTCTTCGAGCATCGCCCGAGCGGTCAATCCATCGGCGTGGACGCGCGAGGGGTCGCCGGCGACCGTCGAGAGCGCCTCGACCAACGCTTCGCGCGCCGATGGACGCAGTGGAGCGGTCGACGCGTGGTCGAGGTCATGCCTGGTCATCGGGTCACCGATCCGCTGATCAGGAAGAGGTGACGACGGTGACGCAGGTCTCGGAGCCGAGCGCCACCGTGGTCTCGGTCGCCGGCCGGGTCTCGCCGTAGAGCGAGGACAGCATGCCCTTCACCAGCCCTCGGTCCACGGCGCAGATGACCGGGTGTTCGATCGCGGTGTCGCCGAACGGGCAGTGCTGGGCGACGATCCGCAGTTCCTCGCCCTGCTTCTCGGCATGGGCGGCGAATCCATGGGCCGACAGCGCGTCGGCGACGGCGTGCAGCGATGATCGGAACGATCGCTGTGCCTGGTCGCTCGGCCCCATGGTCGACGCCAGGGTGCGGCCGTATTCGATCCCGACCTCCTCGGCCATCGCCGACGCCTGGTCGGCGGGGAGCAACGCGAGGGCACGACCCAACAAGGACACCAAGAGGTCGTCGTGGCGGACCGGGAACTCGATCGGGGTCCCGGACGCAGTGGCGGTGTAGCGCTTGGACGGCCGTCCGGCACCGCCGCCCGGAAGTCGTGCCGTCGAGACCTCGACGTACCCGCCCCCTGTGAGCTTGTCGAGGTGGTGACGGGCGACGTTGGAATGGAGGTCGAACTGCGCCGCCACGTCGGCGGCGGTCACGCCGGTGTCGCGCTCTCGGAGCCACAGGAAGATGTCGCGTCGGGTCGGATCGCCGAATGCCGAGGTGATCGCGGTGACGGCGGACGCGAAGTCCGTTGCACTCAACGGCGCTACCGCATCCGGGGTGGGGGATTCCACGGCCACGTCGGTATTCTACCGACGCGGAGCGGGGAAATACCCCGGACCGCCAGCGTTGAGAGGCGAACCGTGCCGACCGAAGACCAGATCGTCGAAGCCCTCCGTCCCGTCGAGGACCCCGAACTGCACCGGAGCATCGTCGACCTCGGCATGATCCGGTTCATCCGTATCGACGGCGCGTCCGTCCATGTCGAAGTGGCGTTGACCGTCTCCGGATGTCCGCTGAAGAACGAGATCGAGCGTCGGGTCGGCGAAGCGGTCCACGCCCTCGACGGCGTCGACTCCGTACGCGTGACGTTCGATGTGATGACCGATGAGGAACGGGCGAAGGTCCGCGAACTCATGGTCGGCGATCCCCAGGCCACGGCCGGCAGCCAGGCCGCCCACGGCCACGCCGAAGGTCGGGCCATCCCCTTCGCCGACCCGTCGTCGAAGACCCGCGTGCTCCTGGTGGCCTCCGGCAAGGGCGGCGTCGGGAAGTCCTCGGTCACGACGAACCTCGCGGTCGCGCTCGCCAAGCGCGGACACAAGACGTCGATCGTCGACGCCGACGTCTGGGGATTCTCGATCCCGCGCATGTTGGGCATCGACCGCCCGCCGGTGGTCATCGACTCGATGTTGGTCCCGCCGGAGGCGCACGGCGTGTCGTGCATCTCGATGGGCTTCTTCGCCGAGGAGGACCAGGCCGTCATCTGGCGTGGCCCGATGCTCCACAAGGCGCTCGAGCAGTTCCTGACCGACGTGTACTGGGACGACCCCGACTTCCTCGTGGTCGACCTGCCGCCGGGTACCGGCGACATCTCCATCTCGCTCAGCCAGTTCCTGCCCCGCGCCGAGGTCTACGTCGTCACCACGCCGCAGCCGGCAGCACAGCGGGTCGCACAGCGCGCCGCGTTCATGGCCGAGAAGGTGAACCTCGAGGTCAAGGGGGTCATCGAGAACATGTCGTTCTTCACCGGCGACGACGGCAAGCGCTACGACATCTTCGGTTCGGGCGGCGGGGAGGAGCTCTCCGAGCGGATCGATGTGCCGCTGCTGGGCAAGGTCCCGCTCGTGCCGTCCCTGCGTGAAGGCTCCGACACCGGTCGACCGATCGTGGTCGAAGAGCCCGAGTCGGAAGCGGCGGCGTCGTTCGACGAGATCGCCCGTGCGATCGTCGAGGACCTGGCGCCCACCAAGCGGCATCATCCCGAGCTGAAGATCCTCTGACCGGACGCCTCGGCCGGTCGACCGACCAGCCGGTCAGCAGGATTCGGAGACGACCGAGCGGATCGCGGAGACCAACGGTTCGGCGTCGCCGTTCTTGAGGCGCAGCGGGACGTCCTGACGGGCCATCTCGTCGCGGACGAAGTCCCCGGCGACGGCCGAGTAGGCGATGATCTTGACGTCGGGGCACCGCCGTCGCAGCTCCGGGATCG
>JAPKDO010000272.1 GCA_028822535.1 Acidimicrobiales bacterium | reverse complement strand
CCACCGTGGGTACCGCGGCGGTGAGCGCGATCCCGGTGTTCGTGCTCGGCTTCTTGTTCCAATACATGTTCGCCGTGTACCCCAACAAGCACGACTGGCCCGAGTGGGCACGACTGCGAACCTCGCTGATCGGGCCACCGGGCTCCGGCGACGGCGACTGGTTCCTCTTCTTCCTGCCGGCGGGGGAGCAGTGGCGCTACCTCCTCCTGCCTGCCGTCACCCTGGCCTGCGTGTCGACCGCGCTCGCTGCCCGCATGACTCGTGGCTCCATGCTCGAGGTCCTACGGGCCGACTACATGCGTACGGCCAAGGCCAAGGGACTGCGTGAGCGCGACATCATCGCCCGACACGGTCTCCGCAACGCGATGTTGCCCGTGGTCACGCTGATCGGACTCGACCTGGGCTCCGTGGTCGGCGCTGCCGTGCTCACCGAGACCGTGTTCTCGTGGCCGGGCCTCGGCTCCACGATCGCCGACTCGGTCCTGTCCCGCGACCTGCCGGTCCTGCTGGGCCTCACGTTGGTGGTGGTGCTCGCGTATTCGCTGATCAACCTGATCGTCGACGTCTCGTACGCGTGGTTCGACCCGCGCATCCGACTCGGCGCGGACGCTGACTCATGACCCACATCCCTTCCGGAGCAGATCCAACCGACCCGAACGCGGCAGGCCACGAAGCCGGTGGCGGGCACGGTGGCCTCGGTGACGTGCCCGAGCTGCAGGCGGCCCGGCCCCTGCGCGTCGATGTCTGGCGCCGGTTCCGCGAGAACAAGCTCGCCCTGGTCGGCCTCGGATTCATCATCTCGATCATCCTCGTGGCGATCTTCGCCGACGTGATCGCGCCGTACAGCTTCCGCGAACGACCGGGCAGCGCGACCGACGCATTCCGCCAGGGCCCGAGTTCGGAGTTCTGGTTCGGGACCGACAGCATCGGCCGCGACGTGTTCTCCCGCATGGTCTACGGAGCCCGCGTGTCCCTGCGCATCGGCATCGCGTCCACGACCATCGCCCTCGTCATCGGACTGATCTTCGGGTCGATCGCCGGCTTCTTCGGCGGGTTCGTCGAGACATTGATCATGCGGGTCACCGACGTGTTCCTGGCGATCCCCTACATCGTGCTCGCCGTCGCCGTGGCGGCGGTGTTCGGTCGCAGCGAGAACGCCATCATCCTGGTACTCGGCTTCACCGGCTGGCTCGGCGTCGCCCGCATCGTCCGGTCGAGCTTCCTCCAGCTCAAACAGCTCGAGTACGTCGAGGCGGCGACCGCCCTCGGTTTCAGTCGCCCCCGGATCATGTTCCGCCACATCCTCCCGAACGCGCTGCAGCCGATCATCGTCTACGGCACGATCGCCATCGGCACGACGATCCTGGCCGAAGCCGCGCTGTCGTTCCTCGGTGTCGGCCCGCAGGACCCCACCCCGGCGTGGGGCCTGATGGTGGCCCAGGGCAAGGGAGACCTCGCCAGCGCTTCACATCTGGTGTTCTTCCCGGGCGCCGCGATCGGCATGACCGTGTTGTCCTTCGTGCTGGTGGGCGACGGCCTGCGCGACGCCCTCGACCCCCGACTCAAGTGATCGGCCTGCCTCGATGAGCACCGCCCCCACCAACGCCCCCGTCAGTGACCAGACGCTGCTGTCGGTTCGCGACCTGCACGCCCACTTCGAGACGGGCGATGGCATCGTCCGTGCCGTCGACGGGGTGTCGTTCGACATCAACCGCGGCGACGTGTTCTCGGTCGTGGGGGAGTCGGGCTCCGGCAAGTCCGTGACGGCCATGTCGATCCTGGGCCTGATCCCGACGCTCAAGGTCGACTCGGGCGAGATCCTGTGGAAGGGGGAGAACCTCCTCGACTACTCGGACGAGGAGATGGGCGCGATCCGCGGCGGCGAGATCGCCATGATCTTCCAGGATCCGCTCACGGCGCTGAACCCGGTCCACACCGTCGGCCGCCAGGTCGGGGAGATGGCCCGCATCCACGAGGGGCTCTCCAAGAAGGAGGCCATGAAGCGGGCGATCGAGATGCTCGATCTCGTCGGCATCCCCGAGCCCAAGAAGCGGGCACAGTCCTATCCGCACGAATTCTCCGGCGGCATGCGCCAGCGCGCCATGATCGCGATGGCCGTGACGTGCAACCCCGACCTGTTGATCGCCGACGAGCCGACCACCGCCCTCGACGTGACCGTCCAGGCCCAGGTGCTCGAAGCGCTCATCGCCATCAAGGACGAGATCGACTCGGCCATCATGTTGATCACCCACGACCTCGGGGTCGTGGCCGGCCTGTCGGACCGGGTGATGGTGATGTACGCCGGACGCCAGGCCGAGGTCGGTGATGCCGACGAGATCTTCTACGAGACCCGGCACCCCTACACGCTCGGGCTGATGGGGTCGATCCCACGCCTCGAGAGCGACGACGACGACCCGTTGATCCCGATCCCCGGCTCGCCACCGTCGCTGATCAACCGGCCATCCGGTTGCGCCTTCCATCCGCGCTGCGCGTTCTCCGACGCCCCGGGCGGTCGGTGCGATTCCGAGACGCCGGCACTGCGCAGCGTGTCGACCACGCACCACACCGCGGCGTGTCATTACGCCGAGACCCTCGCCGACGTCACGCTCGATGACCTGCGCGACAAGGTCGAGGACGCGCACATCCCCGAGGATCCCGACTTCGTGGAGGTCGAGTCATGACCGAACCGCTCCTCGTCGCCGAAGACCTCGTCAAGCGCTTCCCGATCCGAGGCGGCCTGCTCGGACGCGAGGTCGACTCCTTCGCTGCCGTCGACGGGGTCTCGTTGTCGGTCGATCGCGGGAAGACGCTCGGTCTGGTGGGCGAGTCCGGGTGCGGCAAGTCCACGACCGGCCGGATGCTCCTCAACCTGCTGCGGCCCACATCGGGCTCGGTCCGTTTCGACGGCCGCGAGATCAACAGCCTCAGCCGCAAGGAACTGATCGCGGTCCGCCAGCGGATCCAGATCGTGTTCCAGGACCCCTTCGCCTCGTTGAACCCCCGCCTGACCGTCGGCGCCTGCATCGCAGAGCCGATGAAGGTCCACACCGACTTGTCCAAGGACGAGATCCTGCAGCGCATCCAGAACCTGTTGTCGCAGGTCGGCCTGTCGCCCGAGCACGCCAACCGCTATCCCCACGAGTTCTCCGGCGGGCAGCGCCAGCGCGTGGGCATCGCCCGGGCCCTCTCCCTCGAACCCGAGGTCCTCGTGCTCGACGAACCGGTCTCGGCGCTCGACGTGTCGATCCAGGCCGGTGTCGTGAATCTCCTGGACGAGATCCAGGAACGGATGGGCCTCGCCTACGTGTTCATCGCCCACGATCTCTCGGTCGTCAAGCACATCTCCGACGACGTCGCCGTCATGTACCTCGGCAAGATCGTCGAGTACGGGGCACGCGACAAGATCTACAACGCGCCGACCCACCCCTACACGCAGGCGCTGCTCTCCGCGGTGCCGCTCGCCGACCCGCGTCGTGAGCGGGCGCGGAACCGCATCGTGGTCCAGGGCGACGTCCCGAGCCCCATCGACCCGCCGTCGGGATGCCGGTTCCGCACGCGTTGTTGGAAGGCGACCGACAAGTGCGCGCAGGAGGAGCCGCTGCTCGTGGACCGCGGGTACGGTCAGCCGTCCGCATGTCACTACGCCGAGGTCCAGGCCGTCCTCTGACGGTGCACGCCCAGACGGGTCGCCGCCGGCGTGCCCTGAGCATTGCGTTCGTGGTGATGGCGTTGATCGCCGGAGCGTGCACCGACGACGCTGTCGACGCGACCGCAGCGACATCGACGACGATCCTGCGGCCGAGCACGGTGTTGCGCGTCGGTGCAGAGGACTGGCCTCGCTGTCTGAATCCGCTCACGTGCGCCGACGACGTCCTGCGTGAACAGGTCCTGCAGCATGTGTTGCCCGTGACCTTCGAGGTCGATGCCGGCGGCGACTACGTCGTGTCCTCGCTCCTTGCCGCGCCGCCCGAACCCGCCGTCACCGACGCGGGGGTGGAGATCCGCTATCAGATCGCTCCCGAGGCGCGTTGGGCGGACGCACGGCCGGTCACCAGCAGCGACTTCCTCGGCACCTGGCGGGCAATCATGGACACCCCCGGTGCCGACCGAGCCCGCTACGAGCGGATCGTCACCGTGGACGACTCCGACCCGGCGCTGGCCGTCGTCACCCTCGACGGACCGATGATCGACTGGCAGGAGCTGTTCGGGGGCGCCACCGGGTTCGTGCTCGAAGCCGACGCGTTCGGTCCCTCCACCGACCTGACCGGACAGTTCGAGGACGAGTTGCCCATGGCCGCCGGCCCCTATGTGCTGTCGAGTTGGGACGGCAACGGCGCGGTGCTCTCCGCGACCGAACCCTGGGATGGCGCCGATGGTGCACGGATCGACCAGGTACGCCTCGATCGGGTCGAGATCGGGGGACTCGGGGATCCGATGGCCTTCGATGTGCTGCTCCCCGGAGACGGGGTGATGAGCACCGCTCCCGACGGGTTTGACACCCGGTTCACGGACTCCACCACGGTGTTGGGCATCTGGTTCGACCAGCGCCAGCCGACCCTCGCGCCGCTCGTCCACCGCCAGGCGCTCGAGGTCGTCCTCGACAGGAGCGCCCTGGCAAAGCGCGCAGGAGCGGCGGATCCTCCGGCGTGCGTCGGCTGGGTCCCGGCTGTGGGCCCGTGGTGCGCGGTGGCGGGGGTGGAACCGGTCGAGACAAACCAGCAACTCGGGGCGTTCGTTCTCTTCGAGGCAGGGTGGACCGCCGGTGAAGACGGCATCCTGGCCGGCCCGTCCGGTCGTTTCGAGGTCCCCGTGGCCTTCGATGCGACGACCCCCGGGGCCGAGGCGGTCGCCTCCGCGGTCGTGGAGTCGTTCCGAGCCATCGGTGCCGACGCGTCGTCGTCCCCACGGTCGACGGACGAATGGCTCTCCGGACGCGCACCGGACGACTCGACCGGTGTCGGCGTGTTCGCCGCGGACCTGGGGATCTCACCGCGAGTCGCCGACCTGTACGGATGCCCCGACGGCGTGGACTCCAGCGTCGTGGGAGCCTGCCCGGAGTCGGTGGTGACGCTCGCTCGGCGCCTCGGATCGCTCGACGGGGCCGAGGCGTTGAACCTCGTCGAGCGTCTGGGCGACGCTGTGGCCGCCGAGGTGCTGTGGCTCCCGCTCGCCGTCATCCCCGACCGGTCGTTCGTGCGTCCGGGCCGGGTGACCACGCTCGACACCGGGGCCGTGGCCGGCGGACCGCTCGCCGGCCTGGACCGCTTCGAG
>JAPKDO010000271.1 GCA_028822535.1 Acidimicrobiales bacterium | reverse complement strand
GGCTGTGACCAACCCGCCTTGTTCTCCGCCTCGACCGTGAACCGATAGTTCTCGCCGTTGTCCGTCTGGAACGTCTGCGAACGGCGCTGCGGATCAGCCACCACGACCTGAGAATCCTGCACACCATTGCGGAACGACGTGACCCGGAAACGCGACGCCGCATCACCGTTGTTCCGCGTCGACGACCACGTCCAACGCACATCCAAGAACCCATCACGAGCTCCCACCGTCGGCGACGCATCGGGCACCGCCGGCTGATCAGGAACGCCCGCCGGCGTGCCATCACCGGTGGAGGGCTCGCTGACGGGTCCCACATCGAGCGCATTCTCCGCAGCGAGCGTGAACCGGACGTTGGTCCCGTTCTCGAGACCCTCCCAGACATGCGACGTGACCGTCGGCCCGAACTCCTTGCTGATTCCGTTGGTCGTGTCGGTGAGGATCAACCTCTCGATGGGGCTGCCGCCGTTGTCGGGCAGCGTCCACGTCACCGCCAGCTCCTGGTCCCCGAAGGTCGTGACGGGCGGGTCCGGCTGACCGGGGACCTCGTCGGGCGTGCACGGCGGGCTCGGCGGCGAGAACGCCGGTTCGTTGTCGGTACCCGACACCGCCTCGTTCACGGCACCGACCTCGAACCGGTACTCGTCACCGTTGGTGAGACCGTCGACGTCCTGGGTCGAGGCGTTCGTCACGGCTCGTTCGCCGGTGCCGTCTCCTGTGCCGGTGACGCGCAGGACGTAGCTGGTGATCGGCGCACCGTTGGCGCCGGGCGCCACCCACTGCACCCGCACGCTCTCGCTCTCGCCGCCGATGCACGTCGGTGCCGGCGGTGCCCCTGGACGACCGATGACCGACACGCGCACCGTTCCCGACGCTTCTCGCGAGGGATCGCCGGTGGCGTCACGCACCGTGTAGGAGAAGGTCGACTCCCCGAAGAAGTCCGGGTCGGGTGTGAAGACGATCCGGGGCCCATCGGCCTCGACCAGACCGGCCGACCCACTGGGATTGCCGATCGAGGTGATCTCGAGTGGCTGGTCCGGAAAAGGGTTCACGTCGTTGGCGAGGACGTCCACCGTCACCGGCACGCCCTGGAGCGTCTCGGCCGAGTCCGCGCCGAGCGTCGCCAGCTGACGATCGGAACCGGTCACCTGGACTCGGACCGCACCTTCGACCTCATCGTCGCCGTCGGAGACGACGAACGTCGCTGTCGCGGTGGCCCCTGGCTCGGCGTCCACGTCGGCGCGGAGCCGGAGCGTGGCGCCATCCAGGTCGGCCTCGATGCCGGCGTCCGACACCTCGAGCCCGTCGAAGGTGTGCTCGTCGTCCACGTCGGGGTCCACGACCGCGCCGGTGAGATCGACCGTGCGTTGGCCACCCTGCGGGACATCGACGGTCAGCCCGGTGACCCGTGGCGCAGTGTTGACCTCACCGGTGATCCGAATGCGGGCTGACCCCACCGAGGTGTTCGCCACTGCCGGGTCGGGGTCGTCGCCGACGACATAGGAGAAGCCGGCGTCGCCGACGTAGTCCTGCTCCGATGCGGCGAAGGTGATCGCCTCGCCGTCGAGTTGCGCCGAACCGTGCCGCGAACCGACCACCCGGAACAGGTGGAGAGCGGAGCCTTCGGGGTCTTCGTCGTTGGCGAGGACGTCGATGCTGACCGACTGGCCGGCGTCGACCTCGATGTCGTCGTCGAGGCGCGCGATCGGCGGCAGGTCGGAATCGGGGTCGATCAGGGGCACGGACACCGCGGCGCGGGCCGTGTCGACGCCGTCGGACACGACGTACGTGAACTGCACCGGCTCGTCGGGCATCACGAACTCGACCGCCTGTCCGTCCGGGCTGATCGTGGCGCCGTCGTGGGTCACCTCCACGATCTCGATCGGATCCTGGTCGGGGTCCTCGTCGTTGTCGAGCAGCCGAAGCCGCAACTCCGTGCCCGCCGATTGTGGATCGGTGGCGTCGTCCGCTGCCAGGGGGGCCCGGTTGTCGCCCTCCTCGCGGAACGTGAGCGTCACGGTGGCGCTGCGGCGACCGCCGCGCCCGTCGTCGGCGGTGTAGCCGAACGACGTCGCGCTCGACGACGGTTCGTCGGGGGCCGTGTAGCGGATGGCCGAACCATCGATTTCCGCAGTGCCGATGGCGGGCATCGGTAGATCGTCCTCGTCGGTCGAGATGCGCAACGGATCGGCGTCGGGGTCGAAGTCGTTGGCCAGCACCGGGATGGACACGGTCGCGCCGGGGCGGACCACGGCGAGGTCGTCCGACGGAATCGGCGCGTTGTTCTGGGTGGGTCGGCTCGCGACGCCGACGAGGATCGTGGCCGTGGCCTCGGCACCGAACTGGTCGACGACTCGGTACGTGAACTCGTCGGTCCCGGCGGCCTCGTCGTCGGCGGCATAGACGATCTCGTCGGTGCGGACCTCGACCGCCGTGCCGAATCGGGGAGGCGTGTCGATACCGAGGAGCGTCACCGAGTCGCCGTCGGGGTCCATGGTCGTCACCGGGACCGGGATGGTCACGGTCTGGCCCGCCACCGTCCGGCCGACCAACTCGGGCGGAAGGGGCGGCTGGTTGCGATCGGCGTTGGGCGGCAGGACGTGCACGATGATCTCGGCCGACGCGATGTTGTCGGCGGTGTCGCGGACGCTGTAGATCTGCCGCACGGTCCCCTTGCGCTGATCCGGTGCTTCGTAGCGGAGGAGTCCGTCCTGTGAGAGGAAGAGACGACCGTCGGTCGCTGCGTCGGGTTGGTCGGCCGGCGGCGGTTCGATCTCGAGCGCGTCGCCGTCGGGATCCGAGTCGTTGGTGAGGACCGGGAACGTGACGATGCCACCGGCACGGACCGTGAACTCGTCAGCGGCCACCACCGGCGGGCGGTTCTCCTGGTCGACCGGCGCGGGCTCGACCAACACGCGACCGTCGGCGACCTCGGTGCCGTCGCTGATCCGGTAGCTGAACTCGACCGGACCCTCGAGGGCGGTGTCCGCCACGATCTTCACCACGCTGCGTTGGATCACCGTGACCGTGATCGGCGACGGGTCCGGAAGGTCCGACACGCCGAGGACGACGAGGACCTCGCCGTCGGGGTCGACGTCGTTGTCGAGCACCGGGACGTAGGCGGGCTCACCGGGAGCGAGCAGCACCTCGTCGCGCACCGCGACCGGCGGTCGTTTCTCGCCTCGCTCGCGGAAGTCGATCCGCAGCACCGCCTCGTCGGTCGCCTGACCGTCGGTGACGCGGTACACGACGTTGACGGTGCCCGCCCGGTCGGACGTGACGCGGATCTCCGGCGACGTCGGATCCCAACGGACCTGGGCGTTCTCCGCCGTCGTGCCCCGGACGATCGACAACTTGTCGCCGTTCGGGTCGGTGTCGTTGTCGAGCACGTCGAAGACGACGTCTCGACCGACGAAGCTCTGCACCGAGTCGTTCCGGGCGTCGGGTGCCTGGTTCTGACGTCGCTCCACGACCCTGACGCGCAGCACCCCGGTCTGTTCGCCACCGCGACCGTCGCCGACGACGAAGGACACGTCGACATCGCCGAGCCGGTTGCCGGCGGTGAACGTGACGTCGCCACGCGGGTTGGTCCGGACGGTCCCGGTCGCGGTGTCGACCTCGGCCGCGCGGAGCAAGCGGAGCACGTCGCCGTCGGGGTCGTAGGCGGTGGCGAGCACGTTGTGGGTGACCGTCCCCCCGGTCACGACGAACGTCTCCTCCTCACTCAGGACGGGCTCGTCGTTCTCCGAGTCGGGCACCACGGTGACGGACACGGCGGCGCGATCGCTGCCGCCGCGACCGTCCGAGACCGTGTAGGTGAACTCCAGTCGATCGACATCGGTGGCCATGTCGACCTGCACCGCCCGACCTCCGTCGATGATCCCCAACACTCCGGCATCGGCGTCGGCGAGCGCCACGTCGTCGATCAGCAGCACGTCACAGTCCGGGTCCGTGTCGTTCCGCAGCGGATAGACCACGACCGGACGGCCACGACGGGTGCCGTACGCCCCCTCGTCCGGGTTCGCCACCGGATCACCGTTCTCCGAGGTCTCGCACGTCGGCGCCGTCTGCTCGTCGAGTTCCTCGACGGCTTCCGGGTCGACTTCGATCTCGTCGGAGAGCGCTTCGGCCCACTCGTTGTCGATGAAGACCGGATCGCCATCCCCGAGGAGCAGCTGCGAACCGTCGGTGAGGCTGTTCAGCGTGACCCGACCGTGGTTCGTTCGGAAGCGGACGTCAACGCCGACGGCAATCGCCGGGACCGGCCCGGCGACCACGTCACCGGCTGCGCACACCTGCGCATAGCTCGGGTCGGCGCCCCATGCCCCGAACGAGCATCCGCCAGACCACACCGGGCGAGCGGCGGCGCCGGTGCCGCCGTCGTGGAGCACCTCGACATCGCCGCCGAACCCGACGCGCAGCAGATGGCTGTCGTCGGCGACCAGGACGCCGTCCGCTGCAGGGCCCGCTTCCTGCACCACGACCGTGCCGTCGGCGTCGAGGGCGACCACGTCGCCGCCGGGCAGCCGCAGAGCACGGTCGTCGAGCACCACCGGGCGGTCCCCCACCACGGTCAGTTGCGCGCCGGAGCCGCCCGCCCCGACCTCGGTGGTCGCGGTGCGCTGGCCGTCGACGTCCCATGTCGTGACCTGGCCGCTGTCGCGCTCGTAGAAATGGACCAGGCCGTCGGGCCCCACCACCATGGTGGCGGAGCCCTCGACGACGGCGACCACGCCGGACTCACTGGACGGGTCGAGAGCGAGGACGCCGGTCGAGGACGTCGCCCGGACGATGCGCAGCTCGCCGGACCGAGGGGTCAGCAGCGCTGCGGTCTGGCCGCCCAGACCCACCTCGGCGTCCTCCGGTAGCTCGGGTCCCGGTACGAGCGTGGCCCGCGCCGGGTCGATGCCGGTCAGGCCGCTCGGGTCGGCGGACCGCAGGACGACGACGTTGCCCGATTGCAGGACATCGAAGTCGTTGGACCCGGCGGCCAACTTGGTGTCGACGGTGGCGATCTCGGCGTTGGTCCGGCCGATCAGTCCACGAGCGTTGTTGGTGACCCAGATCGCACCGTCGTGCAGGTCGGGCTCCGGCACCACGTTGCCCCTCGCCTGCGTCGCGAAGACCAGGAACGCGGCCACCAGCGTGACCACGAGCCCGATCGAGAGTCGGCGACGGAACTGGACGCTGCCGGGCACAGTGTCAGGCGCCGACGCGCTGTCCACGGTCGGCGGGCGGCGCGAGATCGGAGAGGATCTTGCCGAGCACCTGTTCGG
>JAPKDO010000020.1 GCA_028822535.1 Acidimicrobiales bacterium | reverse complement strand
GCGCAGCGGTGGCGGCGAGAGGCACCGGCTCGTTGACGGTGACCACACCACCGGGGCCGTAGTCGCAGCGATACGTGAGCGGGAACTCCCACTCCGGAGGTGCGTACGAGATCTCGCCGTCGGGGGCTGCCTCGAGGACCACGCAGTAGTCGTCGTCGAACTGCCCCATCCCGAAGACCCAACTGCCATACGCCCCGACCAGCACGATCGTCGTGGCCGCGCACGCCACGAGGAATCGGCCGAGTCGGCGCATGTGCCCACGGTACTGCCGGCGTTTTCTGACGGTGTGTCAGAAACTGGCAGAATCGATCGCGTGACCAGCACGAACGACGCAACCGACCATCGATCCGGTGGCCCACTCGCCGGGATCCGGATCATCGAATCGTCGATGCTCGGCCCCGGTGGGATCAGTACTCACTTGGCCGATCTGGGCGCAGACGTCATCAAGGTCGAGGCCCCGGCCGGCGACTACATCCGCCAGATGTCATGGCCGATCATCGAAGGCGAGTCGTTGCTCCACTGGCACATCAGCCGCGGCAAACGGTCGATCGTGCTCGACCTCAAGTCCGACGAGGGCGTGGCGATCTACAAGGAACTCGTCGCCGACGCTCACGTTGTGGTCGAGGCGATGCGCCCCGGAGCCCTCGAGCGCCTCGGGCTCGGCTACGACGCGCTGCGCGCCGTCAATCCGGCGATCGTGTTCTGCACCATCTCCGGCTACGGCGCGACCGGCCCCTACAAGACACTCCCTTCCCACGGCATCGCGTACGACACGTGGGCCGGGGTGGTGAAGCCCGAGTACGACGAGGAAGGATTCCCTTACATCCCCGAGCACGTGTCGATCGGCATCAACGCCGGGCCGGTGTTCGGAGCGATGGGCATCCTCGCTGGGGTGGTCCAGGCGCTGCAGACAGGCGAAGGCTGCCAGATGGAGATCGCCCAGTCCGACGCCGCCGCCGCGATGGACTGGTTCCGGTCCGAGACCTACAAGGCCTACGAGCGTCCCGAGTCAGAGGTCACCGGAAACAAGGCCGACGACTACGAGCGTCGTGCGCCAGGTACCGCCGGCATGAAGGGCGGCGTGCGTTACTCGATCTACGAATCGAGCGACGGCTACATCATCTTCATGTCGTCGGAGCAGGCGTTCTGGAAGAACTTCTGCGAGGCGATCGGCCGGCCGGAGCTGTTCGAGCGTTGGCCCGGCAGCCAGTACGCCGACCACGCCCGAGGCAACCGCGAGATGCAGGCGATCCTGGCCGACGTGTTCAAGACCAAGTCGACGCTGGAGTGGACGTACTTCGGCGACGAGCACAACGTGCCGATCGCGCCGGTCCACACGCCGGGCACGCTCGCCGACGACCCGCAGTTCCAGGATCGTCTCGGCTTCCTGCCGGCGTCCGAGCACGGGGCTGACATGTTGCCCTCGCCGATCAAGATCACCGGGCAGGAACTCCCGTCGCCGCGCAAGGCACCGACCGTCGGCCAGCACTCCGACGAGATCCTGCGCGATGTTCTCGGGCGCGCGGACGCCGACATCGCCGCGCTACGCGAGCGCGGCACCACCGCCTGACCCAGCGCGCTTCTCAGCGGAGGGCGGCGGCGACCCGGCCGAACTTCTCCAGCGTCGACGGGTCGGCGGCGTAGAGGTCTTCGGCGAAGTACAGGATCAGTCGGTCGGCGATGCCGTCGTACTTGTTGCCCAACGCGTCACCGAGGCCGTCCCACGTGGACTCGACGGCGAAGGCCTCGAGCATCTCATCGGTGATGCACGCCGCCATGCCCGGCAGGTCCCCCGCCTTCAACTTCTCGTTGAGCGCAGCCGATGTCCCGTCGAAACCGAGCATGTCGAACATGAACGCATAGTTCTTCGTCGACCCGTAGAAGCCGATCTGGAACCGGGCCCGCTCACGCCACTGCGCCCGCTCCTCCTCGGTGTCGCCGACGATGGTGAACACAGGGACCGACAGCGTGAGGTCGTCGACGGAGCGTCCGGCCCCATCGGCACCGTCACGGAGACCGGGCAGCAGCCGCTCGTCGAGGTAGCGACGGGAGTGGAACGGGTGGACGTGGACGCCGTCGGCGACCGCGCCGGCCATGCGGACCATCCAGGGGCCGACGGCGGCGACGTCGACGGGCGGGTCGTCGAACTCGATCGCACCGGGCGACCACATGGCGGGCAGGAGAGACAATTCGTGGTAATCGCCGTCGAAGGCCAGCTTCTCTTCGCCGCGGAAGGCGGGGAAGATCGACTTCACCGCTTCGATGTACTCACGGATCCGAGGCCCGGGCGGATCGAACTCGACGCCGTAGCGACGTTCGATGTGGGCTCGGACCTGCGTGCCGAGACCGAGCCGGAATCGGCCCTGCGTGACGTCCTGCAGTTCCCAGGCGACCTTCGCCGTCACCATCGGGCTACGCGGGAACGCGACCGCGATCCCGGTCGAGTACTCGAGCGACGGCGCAGCGAGCGCTGCAGCGGCGACGGAGAGGTACGCGGTGCGGCCCGATTCGACGAAGACCATTCCGTCGAGGCCGGCGTCCTCGACGGCGGTGGCGTAGCGCTGGACATCGGGAAGCTTGCGGCCGGCGGCCATGACGTGGAGTTCCATGTTCGGAGTCTGCCTGGTCGCCGGTGCCGACGTCATCACCGACGTCCCCCGCAGGGCCGCGCTCGCCAGCTGACCGGGTCACGTGCGACGCCGGGTCCGCTCGCCGTCCGCCGCATTCCAGCTGCGGACCACCAGCTCGTCGCCCTCCACCGTGGTGGCCACGACCTCCGTGACGTCGATGCGGAACGCGTGGGCTCCTCCCGCACCGTGCTGTTCCTCCCACTCGGGCCACGCGCGCTGGATCTCGGCGAGGTCGTGGAGCTCGATCGCAACGCCGGCGACCTTGGCGTCTGCGTCCCCCATCTTCGTGTCGAGCGGCGCGCTGTGGAACGCGACCCTGCCGTCCCGCAACAGGTCCCGGACCTTGACCGCGCCGCCCATCGAGCCGATCCACACCTCCCCGTCGGCGAACGTCACCTCGGTGCCGCTGATCCTCGGTGACCCGTCGCGCCGCAGCGTCGCCATCGTCTTGTGCAGGTGGGCGTCGAATCGCTTCCGCACGAGGGCGGCGAGGTCGGGCGCGGCGGTTTCGATCTCGGTCCAGGTGGCCATGCGACAACGGTACGGCGATGCCGTGACCACAGTCGGGCCATGTCGGATCTCCGCGGGACGCGAGCTCGGCCTTCATTTGCTCGAGCACGCTCGACTCGGATCGTGTATCGCTACGGTCTGGCACATGAGCGACGCCGGACTCCGCATCGACAGACACGGCGACGTCGAGGTCCTCACCCTCGACCGGCCGGAGGCACACAACGCGCTGACGCTCGAGCTCTACGACGCACTCGAACAGGCGATCCGAGACACGACGGCCCGTTGCCTGGTGGTCACCGGAGCCGGCCCTTCGTTCTGCTCGGGCGACGACGTGAAGGAGGTGATGGCTGGACCGTCCGGCCCGCCGACCGAGTCTCTCGAACGTTCGCCACGCCTCACGCCTGCCGCCGACGCGCTGCTCCACACCGATGTCCCGGTGATCGCTGCGGTCAACGGCGCCGCCGTCGGATGGGGCATGGAGCTCGCGTTGATGGCCGACATCCGTATCGCCTCGGACCGCGCGAAGTTCGGCGAACTGTTCGTCTTGCGTGGTCTGGTGTCCGACGTCGCCGGACTCGGTCGGCTCGCACAGCTGGTCGGACGAGAGAACGCCGCGACCCTGCTGTTCACCGGTGCCGTGATCGACGCCGAGCGGGCCGAACGCATCGGCATGGTGTCGTCGGTGGTCGATCACGACGAGCTCCTCTTCGTGGCGATGGCCCTGGCCCAGGAGATCGCCGCTCGGCCACCGCTCGCGGTGCGCGCGATCAAGCGCGGCCTCCGCCAGGCCCTCGACCCCGACTGGAACGAGCTGGGCTCGTGGGTCAGCTCCACGCTCGCCGAACTCTTCCGGACCGACGACCACCGCGAGGGCGTGCAGTCGTTCCTCGAGAAACGACCACCCGAGTTCACGGGTCGCTGAGATCGGCGGGTCGTGGAACGCATCAACGGCGACTGCGATCATCGGCCCCGGCGTGCTGCTTTCGCATGCGTTGCCGGCTCGTGGCGGATCGGACGGCACCCCACCTCCCGCCGGTGGAGGTGTCCAACGTGTTGCGGCGCGCCGCCGACGCCGGGGAGATCAGGGAGGACGTCGCCTCGCTCGCCCATCGCGACCTGCTCGGCCCGTCATGTCTCGTCATGGTCGACGTGGGTAAGGAGAGTCGGTGCCGTTCCCCCGACTCCTCGCTGTGCTTCGCACCACCGTCCTCGCGCTCGTGGGAGCGGGCATCGCGGTCGTGGTCGCCGGAAGCGTGCAGGTGCCCTTCGGCCCCTTCGACACGACACTCTCGGCACGACCGGCGCTGTCGGGCGAGACCCTGGTGCGGCTCGCACCGCTCGGAACGATCGAGCTCGACACGCACGATGCTCCGATCGGCCTCACGTTGCGCGTCGACGAGCTCCGCCTCACCGAAGCCGAACGGATCGCCGCCGACCCCGCCGTCCTCGAGTCGCTCGAGGACGACATCGCCGCCGACGCCCGTCATGCACTCGAGCGGATCGCGCTGCGGTGCGCAGTCGTCGCCGTCATCGGCGGCGCTCTCTTCGGCTTCGCCGCGTCACCTCGACTGCGCTCGCTCGCCCACGGTGCTGCGACGGGGGCTGCGTTCGCCGGCGTGCTCGGCACTGCGACCTTCATCACCTTCGACGCCGATGCGGTCGCCGAGCCCGAGTACTCGGGCCTGCTCACGGTCGCGCCCACCGCAGTCGGCGATGTCGAAGGCATCGTCGACCGGTTCGGCGAGTACCAGGCGCAGCTGACCGACCTCGTGGGAAACGTGGTCACGCTGTACCGCACGGCCCAGGGCCTGCCGACGTTCGGAGCCGACGACGACACGATCCGAGTCCTCCACGTGAGCGACATCCACCTGAACCCGCAGGCCTTCGACGTGACCGAACTCCTGGTCGAGCAGTTCGACATCGACGCCGTCGCCGACACGGGAGACACGACCGACTGGGGCAGCGACCCCGAGACCAGGCTCCTCGATCGCATCGGTGACCTCGACGTCCCCTATGTGTGGGTGCGCGGAAACCACGACTCCAGCGCCACGCAACGCGCCATCGCCGCCCAGCCGAACGCGGTCGTGCTCGACGGCGAGGCCGCGACCGTCGCTGGGCTCCGGTTCTGGGGCACGGCCGACACCCGCTACACCCCCAACAAGGAACAGGAGTCAGGCCCGGAGGTGGAGGAGTCGCTTGCCGAGGCCGCAGCCTCCGACGCCGCCCGCGAACTGGAGGAAGCCCAACCGCCGGCGGTCGATGTCGCGTTGCTCCACGACCCTCGAACGGCGGCGGACATCGGCGGCGACGTACCGCTCGTCCTGGCGGGCCACACCCACGAGGCGAAGGAGCGATCGATCGGTGCGACCCGGTTGCTCGTCGAGGGATCGACCGGCGGCGCCGGCCTGCGTGGGCTCCAGGCCGAGGACCCCGAGCCACTGACGGCCACTGTGCTCTACTTCGATCCCGACACCAACGAACTGGTGGCCTACGACCGCATCACCATCGACGGCCTCGGCGAGACCGGCGCCCGCATCGACCGACACGTCGTCGACCGTGTCCGCGACGCTGACGACTGACCGCCGCTCGCGACGAGGCGATCAGCCAGCGTCGACGTCCGGGACTGGTTCGTCGATGAGGCGGGCGATGCGGGCGCCGAGGACGAGATCGTCGACCTGTCCGAACGCGTTCACCCGGAGCTGTCCGGCACGGTCGATGAGCAACAGACTCGGGGTTCCTCGGAGCCCGTAGCGACGCATGGTCACCGGCATGCCACCGGCTCCGGCCGCCTCGTCGACGCCCACGGGAAACGTGATGCGGTACTCGTGCAGGAATGCCTCGAGCGAGACCGGCGTCATCGCATCGTGGTGCTCGAAGACCGTGTGCAGACCGATCATGGTGATGTCGGATCCGAACGTCGATGCCACGCGCTGCGCCTGCGGGATCCCGTGCGACACGCAGCCCGGACACAACATCTGGAACGCCTCGATGACGACGACCTGGCCACGCAGGCCGGCGATCGTCAGCGGTTCGGGCGTGTTGAACCAGTCGGAGACGGCCAGCTCAGGAGCGTCGTGGAAGTCCGTCACGCCACTCAGGCGACCACGGCGTCGCTACCGGCGCGAGCCGCCACCGAGGCGATGGCGTCGAGGATCTCGGGGATGCGAGGAGCGGGGAGGTCGTGCGCCATGTCGTTGAACATGAGCAGACGCGAATCGGGAACGACCTCGGCGGTGCGGATGCCACCGCTCGGCTTCACGAGCGGGTCGAGCAGACCATGGACCACGAGGGTCGGGACCTTCACCCGACGAAGGCCGGGCACGCGATCTGCGCTGGCCATGATCGCCGCGGTCTGACGGGCGAGTCCCTCGGGCCGGAAGCTCCGCGCGACGGCAGCCTCGGCCAGGGGCCGGTACACGGTTTCGTCGAAGTGGGGCCCGGAGATCGCCCCGTAGGTCTCGACCGCCTGATCGACCGCATTCTCGAGCGTCGGCTCCGGCCGACGTGCGAACTTCAGCGCGATCTTCGGCGTGAGGCTGCCGCTGCCGTCGCCGGGGTTCGACATGATCGACGTCAGGCTCCGGACGCGGTGGGGGTGCCGGATCGCCAGCGCCTGGGAGATCATGCCGCCCATCGACACCCCGACGATGTGGGCCGACTCGATGCCCAACGCGTCGAGCACGCCGGCGGCGTCGTCGGCCATGTCGTCGATGACGTAGCCCGTCTCGATCGGCCGTCGGAACAGCTTGGCGAAGAACGCCCGGAGCTGCGAGGGCGGTTCCCAATCGCAGACCGAGCTGAGGCCGATGTCGCGGTTGTCGTAGCGAATCACATCGAAGCCCCGACCGGCGAGACCGTCGACCAACTCGACAGGCCAGGCGGTGAGCTGCGCCCCGAGCCCCATGATCAACAGGAGCGGCTCGCCGCTCCCCTGGCGCTCGTACTCGAACGTCAGACCGTTCGCCTCGACCTGCGGCATCAGCGAGGCACGTCCTTCCACGCCACGTCCTTGTCGACGCGGGGTTCGCCGGGGAGCCCGAGGACGCGCTCACCGAGGATGTTCTTCATGATCTCCGAGGTGCCACCCTCGATCGAGTTGGCACGGGACCGCAGGAACATCTTGCGACTCGAACCGGGAGGGCCCTCGAGGCCGACTGCGTCTGCACGACGCATGTCGAAGTCGTAGCCGATGAGTCCGTCGGCGCCGAGCATGTTCACGCAGAACTCGTAGATGTCCTTGTTCACGAGAGCGAGCGCGAGCTTGGCGATCGACGACTCGGGTCCGGGGTTGCCGGCCTTGCGGTTCTGGCCCGCACGGACGTTCGTGAGGCGCAGCACCTCGGCGTCGACCCACAGCTGCATGAGCCGCTCGCGAGTGGCGGGCGTGCGCCGGTGCTCGGGCAACTCCTCGTTCCAGATACGGACGACCTCGGCGATGGGGCCCGATCCAGCAGGACGAGGCCCGCCGCCACCGCCGCCACCGATCGACGTGCGCTCGTTCATCAGCGTCGTCATCGAGACGCGCCAGCCGTCGCCGATGTCGCCGATGCGGTCGGCGTCGGGGATGCGTACCTCGGTGAGGTACACCTCGTTGAACTCGGCTTCGCCGGTGATCTGGCGCAACGGCCGGACCTCGACACCCGGGGCATGCATGTCGACCATGAAGTAGGTCAACCCCTTGTGCTTGGGCTGGTCGGGATCGGTGCGGGCGACGAGCATGCCCTTGTCGGCGAGGTGCGCCATCGTGTTCCACACCTTCTGGCCGGTGACGATCCACTCGTCGCCGTCGCGCACCGCCTTGCACGCGAGACCGGCGAGGTCGGATCCGGCGCCGGGCTCGGAGAAGAGCTGGCACCAGCTGTCCTCGCCCGTGAACATCCGACGCAGCGTGCGCGACTTCAGGTCGTCGGAACCGTGGCTGACGACCGTGGGGCCCGACAGCGCGAGCCCGAAGAACTGCGTGGCGTCGATGCTCGGCGCACCCGCTGCCCGCGCCTTCTGCTCGACGATCTTTTGATGCGTCGGCGCCACGCCCAGACCGCCCCACCCTTCGGGGAAGTGGATCCACGCGAGGCCGGCGTCGTACTGAGCACCGCGGTATGCGACCTTGTCCATCGTCTTCGGGTCGTTGGCGGCGAGGAACGCGTCGACGGCGGCCTCGACTCGCTGGGCTTCGTTGGTGGCTTCGGCGGCGGTCATGCGCGCCATTGAAGGACCTACTTGACCCACTGGTCAAGTAGGTCGGCCCGTCGTATGGTCGACACGATGACTCCTGCGCCGATCACCGCCACCGTCGATCCGCGAGAGGTCGGGGTCGACCCTGACCGACTTGCCCGAATCGATGCCGTGACGCACGACTACGTCGACTCCGGGAAGTTCCCGTGCGTGCAGTTCGTGTTGGCTCGACGCGGCGAGGTCGTGCACCACGATCTCTACGGTCACGCCGACGTCGAGGACGGACGGCCGATCCGCGACGACTCGATCTACCGCATCTACTCGATGACCAAGCCGATCACGAGCGTGGCGCTGATGATGCTCTACGAAGAGGGCAAGGTCCTGCTCGAGAACCCGGTGTCGCGGTTCATCCCCGCCTTCGGGGGGCTGCGCGTGTTCGAGAGCGGCAACGAAGTCAATCCGGTCACCCGCGAAGCCGACCGGGAGATGACGGTCCACGACGTCCTGCGCCACACGTCAGGGCTCACCTACGGGTTCCAGCATCAACACGCCGTCGACGCCATCTACCGCAAGCACAATCTCGGCGACTTCAAACCGAACAAGCTGTCGCTGGGCGAGCAGATGGACCTGCTCGGAACGCTGCCCCTGCAGTTCTCGCCCGGCGACGGCTGGTGCTACTCGATGTCGACCGACGTGTGCGGCGCAATCGTCGAAGCCGTGTCGGGCCAGCCGCTCGACGAGTTCTTCCAGGACCGGATCTTCGAGCCCCTCGGCATGACCGACACCGCCTTCTGGGTCGATGGCGAGGACCGGCGCGACCGCTTCACCTCGAACTATGTCTTCTTCGGGGGGAACACGGCGAAGATGGACTCGTGGGACAAGAGCGGTTACCTCAAACCGCCGCCCATGCTCTCGGGCGGGGGCGGACTCGTGTCGACCATGGCCGACTACCACCGCTTCACCCAGATGCTGATCAATGGGGGCGAACTCGACGGCGCACGGCTGCTCGGTCCCCGCACGATCGACTTCATGACCAGCAACCACCTCCCCGAAGGCAAGACGCTCAACGAGATGGGTCAGGTCGGTTTCGCCGAGGTGGCGATGGAGGGCCTCGGTTTCGGGCTGGGCTTCAGCGTGAACGAGTCTCCGGCGCAGAACGGGGGCATCGGCTCCGTCGGGGACTACGGCTGGGGTGGCGCGGCGTCGACCGTGTTCTCGATCGACCCGGCCGAGGAACTCGTGTTCATCATGATGACCCAACTCCTGCCATCGTCGACCTATCCGATCCGACGCCAACTCAAGGCCGCGGTCTACCAAGCACTGATCGACTGAAACCGATTGACTGGCGCCATGGCTGAACACGACCTCGTCATCCGCAACGGCACTGTCATCGACGGCACCGGCGCGCCGCGGTGCATCGCCGACGTCGCCATCAGCGCCGGCATCGTCACCGAGGTCGGCGACGTCTCCGGCGCGGGAAGGCGGGAGGTGGACGCCGACGGGGCCCTCGTCACGCCGGGCTTCGTCGACATCCACTGCCACTACGACGGCCAGGCGACGTGGGACGAGCGGCTGCAGCCGTCCTCGTGGCACGGCGTCACCACCGTCGTCATGGGCAACTGCGGCGTCGGATTCGCCCCGGTCCACGATCACGACCACGAACGACTGATCCAGTTGATGGAAGGCGTCGAAGACATCCCCGGGGCCGCGTTGAGCGAAGGCCTGTCCTGGGACTGGACCGGCTTCGATGGGTTCCTCGATGCCGTCGATGCCCGCCCCCACGATCTCGACGTCGCGGCACAGGTCCCCCATGCGGCACTCCGCCTCCACGTCATGGGAGCGCGAGGCGCCGACCACGAGTCGGTGGCCACCCCCGAGGAGGTCGCCGAGATGGGCCGCATCGCCGCCGCCGGCATCGAGTCGGGCGCGCTCGGGTTCACGACGTCGCGCACGCGCAACCACCGCACCAGCACCGGCGCCTACACGCCGACGTTGACGGCCGAGCGAGCTGAGCTCACCGGCATCGCCGAGGCGATCGGCACCACCGGCACCGGCGTGCTCCAGATGGTCGGCGACTTCGTCGACGCCGAGTACGAGTTCGAGACGCTCGTCGAGATGATGCGCGTCTCGGGTCGACCGCTGTCGTTCTCGCTCGCACAGAGCCCACTCGCTCCCGACATGCACCACGACCTCATGCGCCGGCTGACCGCCGCGAACGAGGCCGGCTTCACGATGCGCGGCCAGACCGCGCCGCGCGCCGTGGGTCTGCTCATGGGCCTCGACTGCACGCTCAATCCGTTCATGACGAACCCGGTGTTCGGCGAGATCGCCACCGCGTCGGTCGCGCAGAAGGTCGCGGCGATGTCCGACCCCGACTTCCGACGCCGTGTGCTCGAGGCCCAGTCGTCGGGCAAGGCCAAGGGCAAGGTCGGCGGCAGCATCATCGGTGTGTTCGAGCGGATGTTCCCGCTCACCGATCCGCCCGATTACGAGCCCGACACCGAGACCTCCGCAGCGGCGAGGGCTGCCCGCTCCGGGGTCTCACCACAGGAATGGGTGTACGACTACCTCCTCGGCGACGACGGCGCGGCGATGCTCTACGTCCCGTTCCTGAACTACGCCGACGGCAACCTCGACGCCACCCGCGAGATGCTCGCCCACCCGCACACCGTTCCCGGCTTGTCCGACGGCGGCGCCCACGTCGGCACGATCTGCGACGGCAGTTTCCCCACGTTCCTGTTGACGCACTGGGGCCGAGATCGCGCCAGGGGCGACCTGTTCGACCTCGAGTTCCTCGTCAACCAGCACACGCAGGCAACCGCCACGACCGTCGGCCTCGACGACCGCGGCATCCTCGCTCCCGGGTATCGCGCCGACGTCAACGTCATCGACTTCGATCGTCTCGCCATCGCCCGCCCCGAGATGCACCACGACCTCCCCGCCGGTGGACGCCGCGTCCTGCAGCGTGCGAGCGGTTACCGGCACACGTTCGTCGCCGGCGTCGAGACCTACGCCGACGGTGAGGCGACCGGCGAGTTGCCCGGCCGACTCGTCCGGGGCGCCCAGCCCACCCCGACCTGACCGAATATCTCGTGGATCCGTGCCCCACGTCGGGAACGAATCCACGAAATTCTCGGTGTCAGCGGCGGACGCGGAGGAGGACTTCCTGGGTGATGGTCGCAGCGTGGGTGCCGTCCTCGGCATAGACCTCGCCGCTCGCGAGGCCACGGGAGCCGGTGAGTCCCCCGCTGCGCAGGTCGTGAAGGTGCCACTGACCGGCGTCGATCGGACGGTGGAACCACATGGCGTGGTCCAGTGACGCCGCCATGAACGTCCGGTCGAACTCGCCTTCCTCGGTCATCGAGGTCTTGAGGGGATGGTCGGCGACGACCGCCTCGGTCGGCAGGTCGTCCGAGACATAGGCCAGCGCGCACGCCTGGGTGAGCACGTCGTCCGCCACCGGTTCGGTCATGCGCATCCACGCTCGGGCGGCGGACCGGGTGGGGCTGGCGCCGTCATGACCGACATGGCGCCGGTCGAAGACATGGCTCCACGAATTCGACAGGTAGGAGTCCGCCGGCCCGATACCCGGGTCGATCGAGCGCGGCTGTACATCGACCGCGTCCTCGGGCACGTGGAACGACGCTGCGAGGTTCAGGATCGCGCCGATGGACTGACGGGCGACCACACGCCGGGTCACGAACGACCGGCCGTTCCGGATCCGGTCGACCTCGAAGCGGATCGGCTCGGACGCGTCGCCGGGTCGGATGAAGTACGAGTGAAGCGAGTGCGGGTGGAAGCCGGCGTCGACGGTCAGGCCCGCCGCACGAAGTGACTGCGCCACGATCTGGCCCCCGTAGAGCCCACCCCACGGATACCGCGGGCCGACGCCGACGAACGTGTCGGCACCGTGGGACTCGAGGGCCATCATCTGCTCGAAGGTGGCGAGATCGCTGGAAGGGGACACGGCGAGAGTCTCTCGGGCAGCGCGCTCCCGGGCAAACGCCGGGACGCGCGGCCGGGGTCGCGTCGTGTCCGATTCGTCCGATTGCGGGGCAAATGCCTGCTGGAAGCCCGAGAATCCGGGGGTTTTCGGCATCCGGAGACAGGAGTCACACCGAAGACAGCGAACGACAAGAAGACAACGCCACGGACTGCGCTCACCACCTCGTCGGAAGCCTCGATGCACCACACGCCGATCGCCCGCCTCACCGGACTCGTCCTCACCGCCGCCGCGGTGATGGGCCTGGCCAGTGCTGTCTCCGCCGGCCGGACAATCCCGGTCGCCACGGTCGAGGCGGTCGGGACGATCGCCCCGCCGACCGGCGACGACCTGCCCGGTCGCATCGAAGCGCCGACCACCACGACGACCACCACGATCGTGTCGACCACGACGACGGCCCCACCGACCACAACGACCGCACCCCCGACGACCACCCCGCCGACGACCGCCCCGCCGGTCACCGCCCCACCAGTGACGACCCCGCCGACGACCGTCGCACCGCCCCCTCCTCCACCACCTCCGGCCCCGGTCGCGGTGCCGGCCCCCTCGATGAACTCGTGTGAGAGCGACACGATGCGGTGGATGAACGAGGCCCGTGCCGCCAACGGCGCCGGCCCGCTGACCGCCGACGGCGGGATCATCGGCATCGCGCGCTCCTGGGCGGCGCAACTGCTCGACATCGGGAGCCTGCTGCACAACCCCGACTACGCGTCGCAGGTCTTCGCCGCCCGGCCGCAGGCACGCCAGGTCGCCGAGAACGTGGGCCGGTCGAGCGGCTCGGTCCGGGGCGTCTTCGACAGCTTCATGGCATCGACCGGGCATCGGACCTCGATCCTGAATCCTGCATTCACCCATGCCGCCGCCGGTTGCACCGTCGATGCGACGGGTCAGCACTGGATCGCCGTCAACTTCTGGGGCTGAGGATGGAACGCACCACACTCGCTCGGTTCACCGCGGCCCTGATCGCCGTCATCGGCGCCCTCGCGGTCATCACGGCCGGCGTTCGCGGCGGCGCCCCCGCCGACCTGGAGGCCACCCGTGCCGTGATCATCCCGTCGACCGCGATCGAGGCGCCCGTCGTGGCCTCGTCGGCGGGCGCCGAGCAGGCGAGCGCCCCGACGATCACCACGGCGCCGACGACCACGACTCCTCCGACGACCGTCCCGCCCACGACAACGCCGCCCACCACCATCCCGCCGACCACGGTGGCACCGGCGCCGACCGCTCCCCCTCACACCACAGCCCCGCCGACCACGGCGGCGCCCGCACCGACTGCGGGGTCCGCGTCGTTCACCGCGTGTGAACGGGAGATGTTCGACCGGATGAACGGCGCCCGCACCGACCGCGGGGTGGCGGCCCTCGTCGGCGACGACCGGATGATCCCGATCTCGCGGGCGTGGAGTGACGAACTCGCCCAGCGCCAGGACCTGCAGCACAACCCCGACTACGGGGCGCAGACCTTCGCCGCCGTCCCCGAAGCCCGGCGTGCCGCCGAGAACGTGGGCCGGACCCACGGCTCGAACGCCGGACTCTTCGACGCCTTCATGAACTCGCCGGGTCACCGAGACGCGATCATGGAGCCCGGCCACTCCCATGTCGGTGTCGGCTGCACCGTCGACTCGGGCGGACAACTCTGGGTGACCGTCAACTTCTGGGGCTGAGTCGCTTCTCGCTCCCTTGCGGGAGCTCCTGCGCTCACGGAGTTGTTCGGCTGGGCCTCACAACTCCCCGCTCGGCCGTCGACCGCCATCAACGGTGGCGGTGGATGGCGACGCGCCACTGCTCCTCGAGCGGCACGCGGGTGAGCGCCCGAGCGGCTGTCGTGGTCCAGGCCAACACGTGCGCGTGGGGGATGTCGATGGGCACCCACAGCACCAGCCCACGCTTGGAATGGTCGGCGACGACCTTCCAGCGATCAGGGACGGTGATGCCCTTGTCGGCCAGACGCTCGACCGACTTGGCGCCGGTGGCATGCAGGATCCCGACCGACACCGGTTCGGGGCGCCGGCGGCTCATGTCGGCGGGCACCCACGTGGCGCGAGGGATCGCCGGACCGCGGCCGCTCACCAGACGACCGAACGTCGTCTGCTGGGGTGGCGGGAAGTCCTCGTCGAAGGCGGGGTCGAGCGTGAGCCATCCCGAGCCGTCCGACAACTCCTCCATCACGGTGACGACACCGTGGTCACCCTCGCCGGGCACGAACTCGACGATGTCGACGCTGGCCCGACGAGCGCTCACAGGAATCGGCTCACATCAACTTGGACTTCTCGCTGCCCTCGTACTTGTCGATGGCGGTGCCAACGACCTCGAGTTCGCCCAGCGCACCCATGAAGGAGGCCATGTGGGGCTCGGCGAAGTGGACACCCATGGCCTCCTCGCTCTCCCATTCCTCGAACACGCGGAACTTCCCCTCGGTCTCGAGGTCGGCGTAGAAGGCGTAGCTGATGCTGCCGGCTTCCTTGGCGGTCTCGGTCGCGAGCGTCTTCATGAGCTCGGCGGCGGCGGCGTGGTCGGACGGAGCGACCTGGATGATTCCGGAAACAACGATCATGGGCGGGGAGTCTGACAGACCGGCTCAGAACAGGTCGTTGATGCGTTCCATGGTCTTGTCAGTGAGCTTCGAGAGCACCTCGATCGAGCGCATGTTCTCGACGACCTGGTCGACCTTGCTGGCGCCGGTGATCACCGTCGACACGTTCGGGTTCTTGGCGCACCAGGCGATGGCGAGCTGCGCCGGCGTGGCGTCGAGCTCCTCGGCGATGTCGCGCAGCTTGCGGACCTTGTCGTTGGCCTCCTCGTCGGAGACCATGTCCTTGATCCACTCGTAGCCCTGCAGCGCGGCGCGGGAGTCCTCGGGGATACCGTCGATGTACTTGCCGCTCAGCAGTCCCGACGCCAGCGGCGACCACGTGGTGAGGCCGAGACCGATGTCGTCGTAGAGGCGGGCGTACTCCTTCTCGACCTTGCGGCGGGTCAACATGTTGTACTGCGGCTGCTCCATCACCGGCTTGTGGAGGTGATGGCGTTCAGCGATCTCGTGCGCGGCGCGGATCTCGTCCGCGTTCCACTCCGACGTGCCCCAGTACAGGGCCCACCCACGGTCGATGGCGTCGTTCATCGCCCACACGGTCTCCTCGATGGGCGTGTCGGGGTCGGCGCGGTGGCAGTAGACGAGGTCGAGGTACTCGAGCCCCATCCGTTCGAGCGAAGCCGGGATGGCGTCGAGCAGGTACTTGCGGTTGAGCGTGAACTTCGTGTTCGGGGTGTCGTGGATGCCCCAGTAGTACTTCGACGACACGACGTACTCGTGGCGCTTCCAATCGTTCTGGCGGAACGCCTCGCCCATCAGCCGCTCGGACTCGCCGCCGGCGTAGGCCTCGGCGTTGTCGAAGAAGTTGCAACCCGCGTCCCATGCGGCGGCCATGCAGTCGGCGGCCAGCCCCGAGTCGAGCTGGGGCCCGAAGGTCACCCAGCTGCCGAAGGACAGCACGCTGACCTTGAGGCCGGAGTTTCCGAGGCGACGGTGTTCCATGTCCATGCGACCGAGGCTACGAGCCGCGATCGCATCCGGCACTCCGGATGGCGAGCTCAGGTGCGGGCACCGGCGACGAGGACCGCGCCGGCGGCTGCCTCGCAGGTGACGGGCATGGGACCGAGTTCGTCGCCGTCGGCCCACATCAACACGTCGTCGTCGCTCGACACGGTGACCCGCTCGCATGTGTAGGTCGAGACGTCGGGATGGTCGACGTGACCGCCCTTGAACACCCGGGGGAAGACCGACAGGAACGTGCCCTTGCCCACGTCGCCGATCACGACCACCTGGAGGCGGCCGTCGGTCGGCGTCACGCCCGGACACGTCTTCATGCCCCCACCGAAGTAGGGCGTGTTGCCGATGGAGAGCATCGTGGTCGCCGCATCGTGGGCGACGCCGTCGACCTCGACGGTCGCCCGGATCGTGCGGAGGCGTGGGAGTTGGAGCAACGTGGCCACCGTGTACCGCTGCGCTCCACGTGGCCAGCGCAGACCGTTGGCCCGTTCGGTGACGTCGCCCGCGAACCCCATGGTCGCCACCGACGCCACCCAGCCGTGGTTCGTGCGCATCGCGTCGATCGGCACGCCGGGATCGAGCGCGGCCGACACATGGTCGTCGAGCGAGCCGTCGAGGAGACCGAGTGCACGGGCGAAGTCGTTGCCCGTCCCCTGCGGCACGAGGCCGAGAACCGTCTGCGTCTCCGCCACCGCCCGGACGGCGATCCGGACCATGCCGTCGCCGCCGACGGCGATCAATCGCTCCGCCCCCTGCGCCACGGCTTCACGGGCGACCGCTTCGGACGCTTCGGCCGACGTCGCCTCGAGCAACTCGGCCTCGATCCCGCGTGTCCGCAACTGGTCGACGACCTTCTCGACGTCGCCCGTCCCACCGCGGGCGGCGGGGTTCCCCAGAACATGCACCCTCATGGGGCGCACGGTACGCAACGGAGACCACTTGCGTTCTAAGACATAGCTCTTAATACTGGGACCATGAGCACGACGACGACCGATCCCGCCGAAGCCGCCCTGAGTCAACGCGTGCACCTGCCGAAGTACGGGATCGAGGTCGGGCCGTTCCCCCACCTGCGCACCGAGCGGGAGCGTCTGGCCGGGCTGACCTGGGAGCACTTCGACGCCCGCCCGATCGGCGCCACCGTCGGTGGCGAACTGTCCGGCATCCAGATCGGCGCCGACCTCCCCGATGACGTCATCGCCGAGATCCGCCAAGCGCTGCTCGACTACAAGGTCATCGTCTTCCGCGACCAGACGCTCGACTCCGACGCCCACGTCGCGTTCGCCAGCCGGTTCGGTGACCTCGAGGTGCATCCGTTCCTCCCCTCGAACGAGAAGAACCCCGAGCTCGTCCGCTTCGCCAAGAGCGCGCAGGTCGGCGGCTACGAGAACGGGTGGCACAGCGACGTCACCTGGCGCGAGGTCCCTTCGCTCGGAGCCGTGCTGCACGCCGTCGAGGTCCCGCCGTCGGGTGGCGACACCCTCTTCTGCGACATGTACACGGCCTACGACGCGCTCGACGACGCGACGAAGGAGCGCATCGACGACCTGTACGCGATCCACGACTACAGCCAGGTGTTCGGCCATGGCATCGCCGAGGACCAGAAGGAGGAGATGCGCGAGAAGTACCCGCTCGTGCGCCACCCCGTGGTTCGCACCCACCCCGAGACCGGCCGCAAGCTGCTCTACGTGAACCGCTTCTTCGTGTCGCACATCGACGGCATGCCCGAGGACGAGTCGCACGCGCTGCTCGACCGGCTGTGCCGCCAGGCCGACACGATCGAGTTCCAGTTCCGCCACAGCTGGAGGAACGGCGACGTGGTGTTCTGGGACAACCGCGCTGTCCAGCACTACGCCACCAGCGACTACTGGCCGGCCACCCGGGTCATGGAGCGAGCGAGCATCATCGGCGACCGCCCGGTCTGACGATCAGGTCTGCTCCAGCGGGGTCGAAAGGATCGCCATCACGGCATGGACGAGGCCCCGGGTGAAATCGGTGTGGTCGACGTCGGCGGCGGTCGTGCGGGCCCGGTCGGCCAGCGAATGGAAGATCAGCGTCGTCGCCAGCACGGCACGCACCCGAGCAAGCTCGCGTGAGTGCTCCGGAAGCTCGGCGGCCAACAGCGCCTGCACCCGTTCGAGACCTGGCCGCGCCCACGGCTTGGCCAGCAGCGGCGACAGTTCGTCCCGATCGGGATGGGCGAGGAGCTCCGCCTGGATGCGCAGGTAGGCCGATCCGCCAGGGTCGTCGAGCATCGCGGCGAGCGGCTCGACGATGACCTCCACGTACTGACGAACGCCCGCTCGGCTCGGGAGTGCGTCGAGCAGCGCCTCGCGGTGCGCGGCCATCTGGTCGACACGACGAATCGTGATCGCCTCGAGGAGCCCGAGGCGATCCCCGAAGTGGTACTGGACAGCGCTGTTGTTTCGCTGACCGGCCGCCTCGAGGATGTCGGCGAACGTCGCAGCATGGATGCCGTCGGCCGCGAATCGGGCCTCGGCGGCGTCGAGGATCCGTCGGCGGGTGTCGTCGGCGGAACGCGGCATCGGACAGAACGGTAGCCAGTCGACACGTCGCGCGAGTAGAGCAAACGTGACGTCACGGCAGACGCATACGGTCTCGACGTGCCCGTGACGAGACGCCGAACCGAGTTGCACCGGGAGAATCCGGCGACCGGTCGCTGGCTCTCGGCGGTGGCCGAGGTCGACGTCCTCCGGGACGGCCGGCTCCGGATCGAGGTCGGGTCCACGGGAAACCGCCTCGACCCCGCGCGCCGGGTCCGCCGCCGGGGTCACGACCTGGTGCGGGTGGCGGGGCGGCTCGAACTCCGGAGTTGGTGGCCGGTACAGGAGGTCCGCACCCACGTCGTCGGGCAGTTCGTCGACGACCTGCGCGGCGACCTCGCGGCCGCCGGCGCTGCGGACGTCGACGACGACATCGCCTCGATCGGCCGGACCGCCACGGACCTGTTCGGCGACGACACGTGCGACGACCTCGCTGCCCTCGTGCTCACCTCCGCCTATCCGCTCCTGGAACGACCGGTCGAGATGGGCGCGCGACCGACCGTCGTCCCGGTACCGCTCGAACCGCTCCTCCACCACGACGACCCGCGCGCGGCGGCGCGAGCCGCACTCGGCCCGCGCGTCACTCGTCCGCTGGTGCGGGCGCTCGCCGCCTCGCTGGTTCCCGACGACGACGGGAAGGTCGCGTGGGAGCCGCTGCTGCTGGCGCGCCTGGCATCGGACCGCTGCGGGCCCGAACAACTGGCATCGATCCTGACGACCCGTCCCCACCGCCCGGGCGCCATGTCGCTCTCGCTCTCCGACATCGACCGTGGACGGGCGATGTTCGAGGACTCCCACCCGCGTCGGATCGCCGAACAACTGGTCGAGGCGCTCGAGGCCGAGGGCGGCACCACGGCGTTGGTGCGCCGCATCGTCGAACACGACGCCCGACCACCGGCCCCGCCGGCACCACCGACGCCGCTGCCCCGGCGACGAGCGATCGCGGCACCCGAACGGATGGCCGACCCCGGCGACGACCCCATCCGCTATCCCACGGCATGGCAGCGAGTGCTGGGGATGGAGGTCCCCGACACCCGACTCCGTGTCGTGCTCCCGACCACGGGCAACGAACTTCTCACGTGGGGACTGGCGATGGACAACTGCCTCGCGGCGTACCGCTTGCCGGCCGCCACGGGCCGGACCCGGATGATGGGCTTCGCCGTCGACGACGAACTCCAGTACGTGGCCGAGGTCAGCGCGACGGGCACGCTGCGCCAGCTCGAGGCACCCGGCAACCGACGGCCCGAGCGGGCACGCGGTCGGGCGATCCTGGCGTTCCTCCGTGAGCACCGCCTGATCGAGACCGACGCCCGGCGGGCGGGATAGCTACCGTCGGCCCGTGGCGAAGCCCCAGCCGGTACATCTCGAGATCGACGGTCGCGACGTCCGGATCACCAGTCCCGACAAGGTGTTCTTCCCCGAGCGAGGCGAGACGAAGCTCGACCTCGTCCACCACTATCTCCGCGTGGCCGAGCCGATCATCCGGACCATGGGCGGCCGACCGACGCTGATGCAGCGGTTCCCCGACGGCGCCGACGGCAAGTCGTTCTTCCAGAAGCGGGTCCCGAAGGGTGCGCCCGACTGGCTCCAGACCACGGTCGTGTCGACGCCGAACGGCACGACCTCCGATGCCATGGTCGTCGCCGACGTCGCCCACCTGGCGTGGGCGGTGAACATGGGCTGCCTCGGTTTCCACCCCTGGCCGCTGCGCGCCGACGACCCGGGGACGACCGACGAACTCCGCATCGACCTCGACCCCAGCCCCGGCGTCGACTTCCCGATGCTGCGCGAAGCCGCCCACGAACTCCGTGCGCTGTTCGACGAACTCGGGATCATCTCGTTCCCCAAGACGACCGGCAATCGAGGCATCCACGTGTACTCACGGCTGCAGCCCGGGTGGGACTCCTACGACGTGCGCGCCGCCGCCGTGATCGTCGCCCGCATGCTCGAGGAGCGGCGGCCTGAGCTCATCACGGCGGCGTGGTGGAAGGAGGAACGGGGCTCGCGGGTGTTCGTCGACTTCAACCAGAACTCGCCGCACAAGACCGTCTTCGGCGCCTGGTGCGTGCGACCACGGGTCGGCGGACAGGTGTCGACGCCGTTCGCGTGGGACGAACTCGACGACATCGAACCCGACGAACTGACGATCCCGGTCGTCGCCGAGCGGATGGAGACCGTCGGCGATCCGTGGGCGACGATCGATGACGAGCCCCAGTCGATCACTCCACTGTTGGAACGGTTCGAGGCCGACCTGGCCGATGGCGTGGGTGATGCGCCGTGGCCGCCCGTGTACCCGAAGATGCCCAACGAGCCGCCGCGGGTGGCGCCGAGCAGAGCGAAGGGCGCCGACCGGTCCTAGGTTGGAGCGTCATGGAATCCGGGACCAAGTACCTCGCCGGCAGCGCGTTTCGTCTGCTCAACGCGCTCAACGCGAAGAAGCCCTTCGCCCGGGAGGGGCTGGCGTCACTCCCCTCGTTCGTCTTCGGGCTTCCGGCGTCCGAACTCCCGCTGCACTACGTCACCGGCAACGCCATCTCTACCGCCTACGCGCTCGGGCGCGGCGTCCACCGGACCGCCGCCGGCAAGCTCGGCCTCGCGATGACCGCCGGCGCATCGGCCGTCCTGTTGGGCGTCCACAAGCGCGCCGCCGACGCCGAGGACATCGTCGACCGAGCGCTCACCGACGAGCTCGGTGTCGACCATGCCGAACACGCCGCCCCGTCCCCGATGGCGCCGAGCCGGACCGGCCTGCCGTTGTTCCCCTCGCCCTCCGTCCGCAAGCGCTACGTCACCGACGGCCACGTCGCCTACGACGACTTCGGCCGACGCTCCACCCTCGACGTCTGGCGCCGACCCGACCTCCCGACCGACGGCAAGGCCCCGGTCATGATCCAGGTCCACGGCGGCGGCTGGGTCACCGGCGACAAGGAAGGCCAGGCGTATCCGCTCATGGTCCACCTCGTCGAGCGCGGCTGGGTCTGCGTGTCGATCACGTACCGACTGAGCCCGCGCGCCACCTGGCCCGACCACATCACCGACGTGAAGCGCGCCATCGGCTGGGTCAAGGAGAACATCGCCGACCACGGCGGTGACCCCGACTGGGTGGCGATCACCGGCGGTTCCGCCGGCGGACACCTCTCGTCGCTCGCCGCACTGACCCCGAACGACCCGCAGTTCCAGGCCGGCTTCGAGGACGTCGACACGTCGGTGCGCGCCGCGGTCCCCTTCTACGGAGCATTCGACTGGACCAACCGCGATGGCAGCGGCCGCGACGACATCCTCGAGTTCCTCGAGAACCGCGTGGTCAAGGCCACGTTCGCCGACAGCCCCGAGATCTACGAACAAGCGTCGTCGATGACCCACGTCGGTCCCGACTCCGTCCCGTTCTTCATCCTGCACGGCACCAACGACGCACTGATCCCCGTCGAGCAGGCCCGGTCGATGGTCGACGTCATGCGCAAGGAATCGGCGCAGCCCACGGTCTACGCCGAGTTCCCCGGCGCCCAGCACGCGTTCGACGTCTTCGGCATGGCCCGAGCGCGGGCGTCGTGCCGCGGGATCGAACAGTTCCTCAACGTCGTACGAGCGGACTCCGGCGCCGACGTCGTCGTCTGATCGAGGCGGTGCGACGGGCGTCGGTGTCCGTCGGACTCTCGCCCGTCGCCGAGTTCGGGTGTGCAACCATCGGTTGGTGGCCAGTGGACGGTGGGTTGTGGGGGCGATCTTGGCGCTCGTCTCCTGTGGCGAGGGCACAGACCTCGTCGGAGACGACCAGTCGCCGCAACAGCCGGAGGCGAGAGTCGCTCGTGGTGAGGCATGGGAGATCGGGGATGACCTCGGGGTGGGCTATGGACCGTTCCCCGACGTATTCGACGTCGTGCCGACCTCCTCCGCGCCGATCGAGACTGCGGACTGGCTCGCCGTTCTGGCGCCGCTCGAGGATCCGTTGGAGACGTTCTTCGTCACCGTGGAGGATGCCATCGACCGCGGCTTCGTGGCGACGGTCAGGGAAGGTGGAGCGTGTTGGAGGGATTGGCAGCGAGAGGAGGTCCCCTTCGGCGAGAACGGCGAAGGAGACGGTGAGGATTTCGGGGGAACAGCACCGTTCGGCGAGCCGCTTCCGGAAGGAGCCGAGGTGGTCGGCATCGACTGCCGCGCCGATGTCGAGCGAGAGAACACGGACAGCGCCGAGATCTGGATGCGGGCGTCGTTCACGAGCGAGCGCGTTCCACGTCCTGGGCAACCCGCCATCGTGATCCGCTCACGCCGAAGCCCTCCGGCAGCGAGTGAGTTCAGCCGACAAGACGTGGATGTCGACCTCCGATCGGTCCCCGAGCAGGCACAGTCGGCCACCTTTCACCTCGAGCCACGGGAGAACCATCCCTGGGGCGCCGAGGGAGGCTGCCTCGCTGAGACGCGTCGCAGTCCCGAGACCCCGGTCGATGCCATCGCCACGGCGGTGGCGGCGAGCGACCACGCCGCGTACCTCGCTGGCCCACCTGTCGACGTCACCGCCACCGATCGGCGCTCTGCGCTCCAGGCGCAGGCGATCCCGGCGGGCGGCCCGGTGC
>JAPKDO010000270.1 GCA_028822535.1 Acidimicrobiales bacterium | reverse complement strand
CCCTCGGGGCCGACGGAGCGGTGCGGACCAACGCCGAGATCTATCTCCGCATCTCCGCGTTGGGTATCCCCGCGCAACTGGTGACCTTCGCCGGTACCGGGTACCTCCGCGGGCTCCAGGACACGCGGACCCCGCTGGTCGTCGCCGTCGTGGCGGCAGCGGGGAACCTGGTGCTCGAGGTCGTGTTGATCTCCGGCTTCGGGTTCGGCATCGGCGCGTCTGCGCTCGCCACGGTGGTCGCGCAGGTCGGCACCGCGTCGGTGTACGTCGGCATGGTCGGTCGAGCGGTGGCTCGTCGTGGCGTGCCCTGGCGCCCCGACGGACCGGCGATTCGACGGCTCGGCCGCACCGGGGGTGACCTGTTGGTCCGTACGATCGCACTCCGAGGAGCGCTCACCCTCGCAACCGCGGTCGCCGCCCGTATCGGCGCGACCGAGGTCGCGGCCCACGAGATCGCCTTCGCGGTGATGAGCCTGCTCGCGCTCGCCCTCGATGCAATCGCCATCGCCGGCCAATCGTTGATCGGTCGCTACCTCGGCGCCGGAGACACCGCACGGGCCCGGTCGGTCGGGCGCCGAATGCTGGAGCTGGGCCTGGTCGCGGGTGCGGCGTCGGCGGTCGTCGTCCTGGCGATCCGGCCGGTGCTGCCCGACCTCTTCAGCAACGACCCGGATGTCGTCGCGCTGGCCGGGTTCGTGCTGCTCTGGGTCGCGCTGTTGCAGCCGGTCAATGCGTTGGCGTTCGTGCTCGACGGGCTGTTGATCGGCGCCGGCGACATGCGATTCCTGGCGATCGCGATGGTCGGCGCGTTGGCGTGCACGGTCCCCGCAGCGGTCGCCGTCCTGTGGTTCGACCTGGGGATCGGTTGGGTGTGGGCGACGATCGGCGTGTTGATGACCGCGAGGAGCGTTGCCCTCACCATCCGCTGGCGATCGGGCGCCTGGGCCATCACCGGCGGCGAGCGGTGAGCACCCGGCTGACGATCGCGGCTGCGGCGATGGCCCAGATGATGGCCCATGCGGTGAGCACCGATGTCGCGTAGTTCCTCGACAGGAACGACGGCTCGCCATCGGTGATGCCGTACCCGCGCACGAAGGGCCACGAGATCAGTCCGACCACGCCCGACGCCATGAGGGCCGCCTGTACCGGCCCGATCGCGACCTTCGGGACCACCCGGAGCACCACCCACCCGACGATGCAGGCCACCGGCGCCAGCACGAGGTCGTGGACCACGGCCCCACCCACGAAGTAGATCACGAAGCTCGTCAGCTGTACGTCCGGGAGGTTGGCGAGCGCTCCCCGCAGCCCGTACGCGACCACCGGGGTCGCGAAGACCAGCCCGATCCAGAAGCCCTTCGTGTAGGTCGGTCTCGGCTCGTCGCTGGTGAGGAACGCCTTCACGACACCCGGACCTCCGTGACCCACTTGGTCTGGTTGACGCCCGGGCGGTTGGGTCCGATCAGACGAACCGGGAATCCGTGATCGATGTGGAGGTCCTCTCCGTTGATCTCCAGGGCGAGGAGGGTGTCGGGGTCGCCGGCGTGGTCGTGGTTCACGAACGACGAGCGGAAACCGCCGCGCTCCTGGAGGGAGACCACGGTGCAGCTCGCCCGTTCGGCGGCTCCGGCCATGGCGAGCAGATCTCGCAACCGGATCCCGGCCCATCGCGCCGACTTGCTCCAGCCCTCGACGCACGCGATCGGGAGTTCGGCCTCGTGGCGGGGCATCGCTCGCAACTCGTCGAGCGTGAACGACAGCTCGCTCGACACGGCACCGGTCACGCGGAGCCGATAGTCGGGCGACGTGGCGGTCTCGGTCACACCTCGGCGTGCGGCGGACGAGTTGACCGGGAACCCCTGTGGGCCCTTGGAGAGATCGCGCGGGGAGAGGAGTCCCAGCGGTCGGAACGGGGCGATCGACTGTGACTCGACCGAGGCGGCGAGAAAGAACGCCAACGCGCCGATCGAGGCGAAGAACCCCCGCCGACCCAGGCCACCGTCGACCCGTGACTCGCCGTCGCGTGAGTCGCCGTCCCCACCGCCACGGCGAAGTGCTCGTCGCGTGGTGCTGCTCTTCGCCCCGACGTGGGCGATCAACGCGCCGATGGTGATCCACGCCGCCCAGTAGTGGGCAGCGACGAAGCCGAACTCCCACGGGTACCAGGCGGCGACGTTGTTCAGGCCGGTCACCAACAGGAACAGTCCGCCGCCCACGAGGGGCAGCAACGACACCCGTTCGATCAGGTGCGGGACCGATGCCACCGGCGGCAGGCGGAAGAACTTCGGGAGGACGGTCCAGAGCTTGGCCAACAACAGCGGGATCGACAGCACGCCGGTGAACACGTGGGTCGCCTGGGTCACGCGGTAGAGGCCGGCGGGTCGTGCGGGGAAGGCGATGAGCGGGTCCGTGCTCTGCGCCCAGTGCGAGTACAGGCCGGTGGCGAAGCAGACCGTGAAGCTGATGCCCAACGCGATGCCCAGGATCGCCGCGGTCCGTTCATCGCGCAACGGTGACCCAGCACGCTCTTCGCCGTCGCTCCCCCTGCGGATCACGTCCGGCCATTCGATGGTGGCGGCCATGGACGGGAACCTACGGATCGGACTCGGCGCGCGCCGGTGGAGTCGGCCGGCTTCACCGCTTGTTCAGAACCTCGTGCCGGCCGTCCCCGTGCCGGCCGTCCCCGTGCCGGCCGCCCCCGTGCCGGCCGTCCCCGCGCCGAGGAACGTCAGCCGGCGCAGACCTGGTCCTGGTAGCCAGCGACCCTCGTCGCGACCGCAGCGAACTCCGGTGCGTCGAGGAATGACAGGTCCTCGCCCGCTTCCGCCGCAGCACCCAGGTCGTAACCGTGACGGTCGAGCGCATCGTCGAGGGTCACGAGGCCGAGCGCCACCAACTCGACGTCGTCGGCGATCGCCGACGGCGCGATGGTCACCAGGGTCTCGAAACGGATCTGGACCGCCCGCAATCGCAGCTCCAACTCACGCGCGTCGATCCCCGCGGCGAACGGGTCGAGCAGCGGGCGGTCGACAGCGGCGATCAACTCCTGACAGAAGGCGGAATCGGGGTCTCCCTCGTACGTCGGCACGGTCGTCGTCGACGACGGTGCACTTCCGACCGGCGAGACCGCCGTGGACGTGGTCGTCGTCGGCGCAACCGCGTCGTCGCTACAGCCCGCGACCGCGACCGCCAGGACCACGAGGAGCGCCGTGGCTCGCCCCACGAGCCCGGGGGGGATCATCCCCGGCGCTGCTGCAGGAGGCCGTTCACGACCTTGCCGTCGGCCTGTCCCTTCGTCTCGCGCATCACCTGGCCGACGAAGAACCCCTGCATCTTCCCGTCACCGTCGCAGAACCGCTGCCACTCGTCCGGGTTCGCCTCGATGAGGCGGTCGACCAACGACTCGAGTTCGGAGGTGTCGACCGCCTCGAAGCCGAGCGCCTCGGCGATCGCTGCCGGTGAACGGTGCGACTCGGCCATCTCGGCGAGCACCTGTTTGGCCTGGCTCGACGAGAGGTCGCCTGCGGCCTCCATCGAGATGAGGCTGGCGAGGTCGACAGGGTCGATGCCGGATGCGCCGTCCATCGCGAGGTCGTTCACGACTCTCGTCAGGGTGCGCTCCGCGTCAGCTCCTCTCGAGATCGCGCCGGATGCGAGGTCGTCGAGACCACGATCGACCACGATCGCGACGCGCTCGTCGGCCACGGCGACGTCGGCGGCCGCTGCCAGGTCGGACCGACGGGCGGCGGGCAATCGAGGAAGGGCGTCGTCGATGGCGGCGATGCTGTCGTCGTGCGGGACCAGCGGCACGAGGTCGGGCTCGGGGAAGTAGCGGTAGTCCTCCGCCTCCTCCTTCGACCGCAGTTTGTGCGTACGGCCGTCATCCTCGTTCCAGTGGCGAGTCTGCTGCTGCACACGCTCACCGGACTCGATCAGATCGACCTGTCGGCGGGCTTCGTACTCGATCGCTCGGCCCAGTGAACGGATCGAGTTCAGGTTCTTGATCTCGCACCGGGTCCCGAACGGAGCATCGGGCTGGCGGACCGACACGTTGGCGTCGACCCGCATCGAACCCTCCTCCATCTTCGCGTCGGAGACGCCCGTGGCGACGAGCACCGCACGCAGCTCGGCGGCGTACGCCTTCGCCTGTTCGGACGTCCGCAGGTCGGGCATCGACACGATCTCGACGAGCGGCACGCCCGAGCGGTTGTAGTCGACCAGTGAATAGCCGGCGTCGTGGATCCGCCCACCGCCGCCCATGTGCGTGGACTTGCCGGTGTCCTCTTCGACGTGCGCCCGCTCGATCCCGATCCGGGTCCCGTCCGGCAGGTCGAGGTGCCCGTCGACGTTGATCGGCTTGTCGTACTGGGAGACCTGATAGTCCTTCGGCATGTCCGGGTAGAAGTAGTTCTTCCGGGCGAACACCGACGGACGCACCTCACAGCCGAGCGCGCGGCCGAGGCGCATGGCCAACTCGATCGCCTTGGCGTTGAGCACCGGCATCGACCCGGGAAGGCCCAGGCACACCGGGCACACATTGGTGTTCGGCTCATCGCCGAACTGGTTCGGACAACCACAGAACAACTTGGTGACGGTGGCGAGTTCGGTGTGGACCTCGAGGCCGATCACCATCTCGTACCCGTGCGGGAGCGAGCTCACGGTGCGGCCCCCTCGATAGCGGCGGCGACCCGGAACATCATCGCTTCCCCCAGCGCCGGCGCCATGACCTGGATCCCCACGGGCAGGCCGTCCGCCCCGGTCCCGAAGGGGACCGACATGGCCGGGTGACCGGCGAGGCTCGACGGCACGGTGCACACATCGTTGCGGTACATGGCCATCGGATCGGCGGTCTTGTCGCCGAGGCGGAAGGCGACGCAGGGCGAGCTGGGGCTGATCAGCGCGTCGAACCGCTCGTAGGCGGACTCGAAGTCACGGATGATCGTCGTTCGCACCCGCTGCGCCTGGCCGTAGTACGCGTCGTAGTAGCCGGCCGAGAGCGCGTAGGTGCCCAACATGATGCGCCGCTTCACCTCGGCACCGAACCCCGCGGTTCGGGTCGCGTCGTAGGTCTCGGGCATGGTCGCCCGCTCGTCCCGGAGTCCGAAGCGGACGCCGTCGAAGCGCGCCAGGTTCGACGAAGCCTCGGCCGGGGCGATCAGGTAGTACGCGGAGAGCCCGAAGACCGTCGCCGGCACCGAGACCTCCTCCACCGACGCGCCCGCGGCCGCCAGCGCGTCTGCGGCCTCACGTGTGCGCGCCGCGACCTCGGGCTCGACGCCTTCGCCGAGCAGTTCGGAGACGGTGCCGATACGGAGGCCGTCGACGCCTCGTTC
>JAPKDO010000269.1 GCA_028822535.1 Acidimicrobiales bacterium | reverse complement strand
GCGCGACGAAGGACTCCAGCGCACGCTTGAGCGGCGAGTACCAGAGGCCGTCATAGACCAGCTCGCCCCACTTCTGGTCGGTACCACGCTTGTAGCGACCGAGCTCGCGTTCCAGGGTGACGTGCTCGAGTTCGGTGTGCGCGGTGATCAGCACCATGGCGCCGGGCGCCTCGTAGATCTCGCGGCTCTTGATACCGACACGCCGGTTCTCGACCATGTCGATGCGGCCCCATCCGTACGAGCCGACGATGGTGTTGACCTCGTCGATGACCTCGGCGGGCGTCTTGTCGACACCGTCGATCGAGGTCGGCATCCCTTCGGTGAACCCGACCACGAGGTCGCGGGGGTCGGTCTCGGTCTGCTGGGTCAGCAACCAGACGCCCTTGGGCGGCGTGGCCCAGGGGTCCTCCATCTCGCCACACTCGATGGCGCGACCCATCAGGTTGTCGTCGATGGAATACACCTTCTCCTTCGTCGCCTGGATCGGGATGTCGTGGTCGTAGGCATAGAGGATCGACTCTTCGCGGGTCATCCCCCAGTGACGTACCGGCGCGAGGATGTCGAGGTCGGGCGCCAGCGCGCGGGTCGAGACCTCGAAACGGACCTGGTCGTTGCCCTTGCCCGTGCAGCCGTGGCCGACGGCGTCAGCACCGTGCTCGCGTGCCGCCTCGACGAGGTGCTTCACGATCACCGGGCGGCTCAGCGCCGAGACCAACGGATAGCGGTTCTCGTACATGGCGTTGGCGCGCAGCGCCGGCATGCAGAAGTCACTGGCGAACTCCTCACGAGCGTCGACGACGATGGCCTCGACGGCGCCGGCCGCCAGCGCACGCTCCTTGACGACGTTCCAGTCGTCGGAGGCCTGGCCGACGTCGACCGCGAGGGCGATCACCTCGACCCCCTCGTTCTCGATCAACCAACGAACGGCGACGGAGGTGTCGAGACCGCCGCTGTAGGCGAGGACGACGCGCTTGGCCATGATTCAGAACTCCTGTGCTCTGTCTGGGTGGGAAACTCGGATTCTTGTCACAGATGACGACGTGGTGCGTACTCGAGGTGTGACAAGAACAGGTGGGGTGCGGTCAGAGGCCGGCGAGGGCCGAGATGCGGTGGGCGACGGCCTGGCCGGTGGTGGATTCGGCGGCGACGAGCAAGAGGGTGTCGTCACCGGCGACGGTTCCGAGGACCTCGGGGAGGCCGGCCCGGTCGAGGGCGGAGCCGACGACGTGGGCCGACCCCGGGGGTGTGCGCAACACGACCAGGTTGTGTGAATGGGAGACCTCGACCACCCACTCCGAACAGACTCGGCGGAGGTGTTCGTCGGGGGCGACCGCGTCCCTGGGCATGGCCGGGACGGCGTAAACAGTCTCACCGCCGGGGACACGGACCTTGATCGCTCCCAGGTCTTCGAGATCGCGCGACACGGTCGCCTGGGTGGCGACGACGCCGTCGGCGGACAGCAGTTCGACCAGACGTTCCTGGGTGGAGACCGCGTTGTCCTCGAGGATCCGCTGGATGCGATGTTGCCGCTGCGGCTTGGTGAGCCGGCTCACAGCGACCCGACCTCGTGCAACCACCGGAACAGACCGATCTTGGCGAACATCCGGTTGTGGGCCTGGCCGATCATCCTCGACTGGGCACCGTCGGCGACCGACGCCGACACCTCTTCGCCGCGATGCGCCGGCAGGCAGTGCATGAAGATGGCCGTGTCAGGAGCGGCGCCCATGACCTCGTCGTCGACCTGGAACCCCTCGAACGCCTGATGGCGAGCCGCCGCCTCGGTCTCCTGGCCCATCGATGCCCACACGTCTGTGTGCACCGCGTCGGCCCCCTCGACGGCCACGTGCGGTCGGTCGCTGACGACCACGTCGGCCGCACCGGCGATCCGGAGCCGGTCGAGATCGGCGTCGTCCGGGCCGTATCCGGTCGGACAGCCGAGGCGGATCCCCATCCCGCTCATCGCAGCCCCGAGCGCGAGGCTACGGGCGACGTTGTTGTAGTCCCCGATCCATGCCACGGTCCGGCCCGACAGGCTCCCCCATTCCTGTTGCATCGTCAGGAGGTCGGCGAGCGCCTGGCACGGATGGCCGAGATCGGAGAGCAAGTTGATGATCGGCACCGTCGCCACCGACGCGAGCTCGTCGAGCAGCGCGTGGTCGAAGACGCGGGCGCCGATCAATGCGTGGAACCCGGAGAGGACCTTTGCGACGTCGAGCGCCGGTTCGCGGGAGCCGATGCTGACCTCGCTCGCGCTGAACGTCACGGGGTGGCCGCCGAGGCGAACCGTCGCCGCCTCGGCCGAGTGGCGGGTCCGCAGGCTCGGTTTCTCGAAGTAGAACGCGACCGTGCTGCGCTCGAAGATCGACGGGCCGGTCGCGGTGCACAGCTCCAAGACCCGCGCGAGTTCGCCGGGTGACAGGTCGTCGATCTCGAGGAAGTGGCGGAGTTCGTTCATCAGGCCTCCGCGGCTTCGGATGAGCCGACGGCGTCGAGCGCCGCGGAGATCATCGCCACGGCCTCGTCGATCTCGGCGTCGGTCACGTTGAGCGGTGGTGCGAGCCGGAGCGCCGTCGGGGTCACGGCGTTGACCACCAGCCCGTCGGCGAGCAGACGCGATGCGACCGCCTTGGCGTCGCGATCGATCAACTCGACGCCGAGGAGCAGGCCGAGGCCCCGGATGGCGCCGACTGCATCGAGCGGCTCGAGGCCGGCGCGGAGCTGCGCCCCGGCCGACGTCGCGAGCCGTGGCGCGTCGATGCGTTGCATCTCGGCGAGAACCGCCCGGGCGGCCGCCGTGGCCAACGGTTGGCCGCCGTAGGTCGTTGCATGGTCGCCGGGCTCGAAGGCAGCAGCGACCTCGGCTTTGGCGACACAGGCGCCGATCGGAACACCGTTGCCCAGCGCCTTGGCCATCGTCACCACATCGGGTTGGACCCCGAAGTGCTGGAATCCGAACCACTCGCCCGTACGGCCGAGGCCGGTCTGCACCTCGTCGACCATGAAGAGGATCCCGCGCTCGGCGCACAGCGCCTCGACCCCCTGGAAGTAGTCGACGGTCGCGGGGTTGACGCCGCCCTCACCCTGGACGGGTTCGAGCAGCACGGCGGCGACGGTGGCGTCGAGCGCGGACTCGAGTTCACCGAGGTCGGCCCACGGGACGTGCCGGAACCCGTCCGGCAGCGGCTGGAACGCCTCCCACTTCTGGGGCTGGCCGGTGGCGTGCAGCGTGGTGAGCGTCCGGCCGTGGAAGCTCGCGAATGCGGAAACCACCGTATGACGTCCACGGCCGCCGAACTTGCGGGCGAGCTTGATGGCCGCCTCGTTGGCCTCGGCGCCCGAGTTGCAGAAGAACGTCTGGTAGCCGGACGCGTCGGCGTTGCCATGGCGTAGGAGGGTGTCGAGCGCGCGTGCGACGTCGTCACCGGGCTCGGTGCCGAACAGGTTCGACACGTGCAGCAGGGTCTGCGCCTGCTGGGCGAGCGCGTCGGCCACGGCCGGATGGGCGTGCCCGAGCGACGTGACCGCGAGGCCCGAGAGGAAGTCGAGATGGCGATTGCCCTGGTCGTCCCACAGCTCGGCCCCGGCGCCACGCACGAAGCGCACCGACGGCACCGGATAGGTCGGCATCAGCGGGCTGGTCATGTCGTGCTCCCGGGCTCGTGTCTGGTGATCATGGTGCCGACGCCTTCGTCGGTGAACAGCTCGAGGAGGACGACGTGTTCGACCCGGCCGTCGACGAGGTGGGCCGAGGGAACCCCTTGTTCGACCGCGGACACGGCGGCGTCGATCTTGGGGATCATCCCACCGGCCAACTCGCCGTTGCCGACCTTGGTGCGCAGCTCGGACGCCGTGGCCTTGCTGACAAGCGACGTCTGATCCTCGACATCGTCGAGCAGGCCGGGGACATCGGTGAGGTAGATGACCTTCTCGGCCTCGAGCGCCACCGCGAGCGCGCCGGCGACGGTGTCCGCGTTGATGTTGTAGGCCTGACCATCGGCCGAGCCACCGATCGTGGAGACCACCGGGATGAGATCCTCGGCGAGGAGTCGGTGCAGGATCGTCGGGTTCACGGACTCGACATCCCCCACGAACCCGAGGTCCGGGTTGCGGGCGACCGACGTGATGAGGCCGGCATCCTCGCCCGACAAGCCCACGGCGAGCGGGCCGTGCGTGTTGATCGAACCGACGATGTCGCGGTTGACCTTCCCGACGAGGACCATGCGGGCGACGTCGAGCGTGTCGGCATCGGTGACGCGGAGCCCGTCCTTGAACTGGGACTCGATTCCGAGGCGACCGAGGAGGTCGCCGATCTGGGGTCCGCCGCCGTGGACCACGACCGGCCGGAGCCCGACCGCGCGGAGCAGGACCATGTCGTCGGCGAACGCTGCGGACAACGACGGATCGACCATCGCGTTGCCGCCGTACTTGACGACGACGACCTTCTGACGGAACCGCTGGATGTAGGGAAGCGCTTCGAGCAGGTGCTGGACGCGACTCGCGCTGACCGAGGCCGCGTCGTCCGACGCGCTCACGGCATGAGTCCCACGGTGGGGAGACCGGTCGTCTCGGGGAGACCGGCGAGGAGGTTCGCGCACTGGATCGCCTGGCCCGACGTCCCCTTCACGAGGTTGTCGATGGCCGACAGGATCAACACGAAGCCCGTGCGATCGTCGAATCGTGCGGTGAGGTGCGCCGTGTTCGCTCCCTGGGTCGCCTTGGTCGACGGGATCCGCTCATCGACGACGATGAACGGTTCGTCGTGGTAGGCGTCACGCAGGCAGGCGAGGAGCGACTCGGTCGACACGTCCCCGACCGGCCGGGCGTAGGCCGTCGTGAAGATCCCACGACTCATGGGAGCCAGATGCGGGGTGAACAGCACCTCGGCCCCGGTCGCCTGTTCGATCTCGGGTGTGTGGCGGTGGTTCAGGAGGCCGTACGCCGTGAAGTTCTCGTCGGCCGCGCAGAACGTCGTGTGGTCCTTCGGCGGCCGACCGGCTCCACTGACACCGGTCGTCGCGTTCACGATGACGTTGGTCGTGTCGATCAGGCCAGCACGCACGAACGGGGCGACGGCGAGCGCGGCGCCGGTCGGATAGCACCCGGCAACGGCCACGAGGTCGGTGGCGGCGATCTCCTCGCGAAACAGCTCCGGGATGCCGTAGCCGGCATCCACGAGCAGTTCGGGCGCTGGGTGATCGGACCCGTACCACTTGGGGTAGAGCGCAGGATCCTTGAGGCGGAAGTCGGACGCAGCGTCGATGATCCACTTCACCCGACCACGGAGCTGCGGGACGATCCCTTGACTCAAACCGTGCGGCAATCCGAGGAACAC
>JAPKDO010000019.1 GCA_028822535.1 Acidimicrobiales bacterium | reverse complement strand
GATCCACTCCCACGACTTCTGGATGGCACCGGCCGCGAGATTCCTCACACGTGGGGACAACTCGCCGGGCTGGAACATCGGGCGGGACTGTATTTGCTCCACACTGGGCGGGTGCCGGACCGTCTCCTCGATTTCCTCACCGCCGACCCGGACAACGTGATGGACGGCGACGACCTCCTGATGGCGATCACCGAGTGGGCCGACGCGTCGGGGCTCGAGCTCTATCCCCATCAGGAGGAGGCGGTGCTCGAGCTGTTGTCGGGCTCGAACGTGATCCTCGCGACGCCGACGGGATCGGGGAAGTCGCTCGTCGCACTCGCCGCTCATGCCCGGTCGGTGACCGCGCATCTGTCCGGCGGACGGGCACGCAGTTGGTACACAGCGCCGGTCAAGGCCCTGGTGTCGGAGAAGTTCTTCGACCTGTGTCGCCAGCTCGGGCCCGAGAACGTCGGTCTGCTCACCGGCGACTCGGCCGTCAACCCCGACGCGCCGGTGGTCTGTGCCACGACCGAGATCCTCGCCCACGTCGCGCTCAAGGACGGTGCGGAAGCCGACCTCGACACCGTGGTGCTCGACGAGTTCCACTACTACGGCGACCCCGACCGCGGGTGGGCGTGGCAGGTTCCGCTGCTCGAGCTCCCCCAGGCCTCGTTCCTGTTGTTGTCGGCGACGCTCGGCGACGTCACCTTCTTCCGAGACGAGTTGACCCGCCGCACGGGCAAGCCGACCGCACTGGTCGACGACGCGGTGCGCCCGGTACCGCTGCGGTTCGAGTACCGGCGCACACTCCTCCACCACACCATCGAGGAGCTGCTCACCCAGGACGCTGCACCGATGTACCTGGTCAACTTCTCGCAGAAGGATGCCGTTGCCATGGCGTCCGCGATGGCCTCGGTGACCAAGCTCGACGACGAAGCGAAGGCCGTGGTCGCCGAGGAGCTCGGCAAGGCGAAGATCCCAGCCGGTTTCGGGCGAGACCTGGCGCGCCTGTTGCGCAACGGCGTCGGCGTGCACCACGCCGGGATGCTCCCCCGCTATCGGCGTCTGGTCGAACGCCTCACGCAGAAGGGTGTGCTCAAGATCATCTCCGGGACCGACACGCTCGGGGTCGGCGTCAACCTGCCGATCCGCACCGTGGTCCTCACCCGCCTCTACAAGTACGACGGCACCGAGAACCGGCTGCTCACCGCACGTGAGTTCCATCAGATCGCCGGCCGCGCCGGTCGCGCCGGCTACGACACCGAAGGCCTCGTCATCGCCTTGGCGCCCGATCACCAGGCCGAGAACGAGGCAGCCGAGGCGAAGGCAGCCTCGGACCCCAAGAAGAAGAAGAAGATGAAGAAGGCGTCGCCGCCGCGCAACTTCGTCCACTACGACGAGGAGACCTTCGACAAGCTGCAGGTGGCCGAGCCCGAGCCACTCGAGTCCTCGTTCACCATGACGCCGGGGATGCTGATGCAGCTGCTCGATCGACCCGGCGACGCCTGGGCGCACGGCCGATCACTGCTGCTCGGCAACCACGAGCCGCGTGCCCGTCAGCGGCGCCACGTCCGTAAGACGATCAACCTGTTCAAGGGTCTGCGCACCGCCGGCGTCGTCCGGCGTCTCGACGCGCCCGACGGCTACGGCCGCTTCGTCGAGGTCGACCATGCGCTGCAGGACGATTTCGCGCTCGATCAGCTGCTCTCCCCGTTCCTGTTGGCTGCGATCCCACAGCTCGAGCGCGATCCGGAGGAGGGCTCGTACGCGCTCGCGCTCCTCGCGTTGGTGGAAGCCGTCGTCGACAATCCGTTCCCCGTCCTCATGGCCCAGAAGGACAAGGCCAAGGACGAAGCCATGGCCGCGATGAAGGCTGCGGGCGTCGAGTACGAACAACGGATCGAGGAACTCGACAAGATCAACTTCCCACAGCCGATGCGCGAGCAGATCTACGACGTGTTCGACCGGTGGCGTGAATCGAACCCGTGGATCGGCGAGCGCAACATCGCGCCGAAGGGCGTCGTGCGCGACCTGTGGGACCGAGCCATGGACTTCCCGTCCTTCGTGCGTCACTACGGGATCAAGCGGTCCGAGGGTCTGCTGCTGCGGTATCTGTCCGACGTCTACAAGACGATCCTCCGCTCGGTGCCGGACGAGGCGCGGACGGACGAGGTCGACGAGTTGACCGACTGGCTCGGCGCCGTGATCCGCTCGACCGACTCGTCGCTGCTCGACGAGTGGACTGCGCTCTTCGACCCCGATCTGGCGACAACTGACGGAACCGGATCAGGTGACGTGTCGCCAGAAGCCGACGAGGGGGTGGCCGACGTGACGACGGACCGTCGAGCGTTCCGTGCGCTCGTTCGCACCCGGGTCTTCCGCTGGGTGCAGTACGCGGCGACCGGTCGGTGGGAGGCGTGGTCGGAGGACCTCACCGAGATCGGCAACCACGGCTGGAACGAGCGCAAGCTGCGCGAGCAGTTCGAGACCTACGCCGATGCGTACGACGCGATCGACATCGGCATCGACGGCGACGCCCGCGGACCGGACCGGTTCGTGGTCTCGGACGAGGGTGACACGTGGGAGATCGAACAGATCCTCGCCGACCCCGAAGGCCACGACGAGTGGTATCTCTCCATTACCGTCGACATCGAGGCCTCGGCCGAGGCCGGCGAGATCGTCGCTGCGTTCGAGGGTCTCCGCCGGCGCTGACGGGCGGTCTCGCGCAGGAACTCCGGATGGCTGCGAGGAAGTGTTCCCCATGACGATTCGCCGCCTGCTCGCGATCGGCGCGTTGACGGGAGTCGCCATCGCTGCATCGACCACCTCCGCGACGGCCCAGCCGTCCGACCCCGCCTCGACGCGAGGGGCCTTCACGGCGCTCACCTACAACGTCGCCGGGCTACCCGAGCAGATCTCCGGGTCCGAGCCGTCGACCAACTCGCCCCTGATCAGCCCGCTGCTCAACGGCTACGACGTCGTGCTCTTGCAGGAGGACTGGGTCGACGTGTTCCGGGCGGCCCGCGACGCCGGCGCCGACGACCTCCCTCCGTTGACCGGCTACCACCATCTGATCGTCGGCGACGCCGATCACCCGCACCGGTCGACTCCAGCCGATCCGCCCTACGGCACCGACGCCAGCCGGGCGCCGGCAGGTCCGGCGTTGACCGCCGATGGCCTGAACCGACTCTCCGACATCCCCTTCGGCGACGTGATCCGCCGGCAGTGGACGGCCTGCAACGGTGAACTGGTCATCGAAGGGGTCGAGGTCGTGACCGACGCCGCCGGACTGGCCGACGCGCTCGACGCTGCCGGGCTCGCCGGCGTGGTCGACGGTGGCGCGTCCGACTGTGGCGCACTCAAGGGTTTCTCCGTGGCGACACTCACCCTCGCCCCCGGCGCCGAGGTCGACGTCTACAACCTGCACGCAGACGCCGGGAGCAGCATCGACGACATCGCCGCCCGTCGGGCGAATTTCGACCAGCTCGCTGCGTTCATCGGTCAGCACTCGGTGGGGCACGCCGTCATCGTCGGTGGCGACACCAACCTCAAGATCGACGACGATCGTCCCGAACGCGCCGCCGATGCCGATGTCTGGTCGACCTTCCAGGTGACGACCGGCGTGACCGACGTCTGCCGGACGATCGACTGTGGCGCCGACGACGCGGTCATCGACAAGTTCGCGTTCCGCAGCGGCGACGCGGTCACGCTCGCCGCCGCCACCCATCGCTTCGAGCGTGACGTGTTCCAGGATGCATCCGGGGATCCGCTCTCGGACCACGACGCGCTCGCTGTCGAGTTCACCTGGGATGTCGCAGCCGCCGAGGCGCCGTCCGCGTCGACGGCGGCAGAACCGGTGGCAGAACCGACGACGGACCCGACGACGACGTCGCCGACCTCGACCCCCGCCGCGCACCTGCCGGTCACCGGATCGACGTCGCCGGCAGCGCTCGGCGTCGTGGCCGGCATCGCCGCCCTCGCTGCGCTGATCGGCCGCGGGGCCATCACGAAGCCTGGCCGATGAGCCAACCTGGACGGGTGGACGACGCCACCTGCCCCTGCGACACAGACAAGGACTACGAGGACTGCTGCGGCCGCTTCCATGCCGGCCGAGCGCCGAGCACGGCGCTCGAGACGATGCGCTCCCGGTACTCGGCCTACGTGCTGGAACTCGAGGCCTACCTCCTGGACACCTGGGCGACCTCGACCCGCCCACCGACGATCGGTTTCGACCCGACGATCCGATGGACCGGACTCGAGATCATCGAGACCGAGTCGGGTGGGCTCTTCGACGACACCGGCACCGTGTCGTTCGGCGCCGACCACGCGGTCGACGGCATGCCCCGACGACTGCTCGAGAAGAGTCGCTTCGTGCGAGAGGACGCCAGCTGGCGATACCTCGATGCCGAGCAGGCGAGGTTGGACGCGTGAGCCGTCTCCTCGTCGTCCACCACACCGTCTCGCCGTCGCTCCACGAGATGGTCGAGTCCGTGCGTGCCGGGACCGCAGCCGACGGGATCGAGGGCATCGAGGTCGTCACGGCCGCCGCCCTCGTCGCCACCCCGACGCAGGCGTTGGACGCCGACGGCTACGTGCTGGTCGCTCCCGCGAACCTCGGGTCGATGGCCGGGGCGCTCAAGCACTTCTTCGACACGATCTACTACCCGTGCCTCGACGAGACCCGGGGCCGACCATTCGGCTGCGCCATCCACGGCAACAACGACGTCGACGGTGCGCTGGCCGATCTCGACAAGATCGTGACCGGCCTCGGCTGGACCAAGGCCGCCGATCACGTCCGTGTCATCGACACGCCCGACCAGGAAGCCAGAGACGCCTGCTGGAACCTCGGCGCCACCGTCGCCGCGCTCCTCATGGACTGACCGCCCCCACCGCATCCACCAACGCCGGGCCTCCGGCGGATGCGATCGCACTCGCCAACGGGCTGGGGCTCGCCGCCTCGAGCGTGTCGCCACGCACGAGGTAGCGACCCGGTGGACCGACGACCGCCCAGTGCGGGGCCGCCTCGGACCGGCCGGCGACGAGGAAGAAGACGCCGCGATCGCCGGCCTCGACGGCGGACGCACCGTCGACGACGACCGGGGTGCCGTCGAGCAACATCGCCGCCTCCTCCAACACGAGTCGGTCCGGTGCCACTCCGGCCAGCACCTCGACGACCTGCAGTGCGGCGAGCGAGGTGCGGACCCCTGCGTCGGGCGACATCGGGTCCGTGAGCGTCCGACCGTCGGCGATGTCGATGACCTCGGCCAGGACCACGGCGTCGCTGGCCGCGACCAGATCACCGACCGAGGCGAAGGCGATCGAGGAGTCGGACGAGACCGCAACCGGCTCACCGCCGGTGACGGCCCGAGGCGGGGCGAGCCTCGGCCAACACGCGACGCCGATCGCCAACAGGACGGGTGTGCCGAACAGCAGGAGTCGGGACCGGGCGCTCACAACGCCTCCAGGAAGGTGACGAGGTCATCGCGCTCGGCGGCGTCGAGCGCGCGAAAGGCGAGTTTCGACGCCTCCCCCTCGCCGCCGTGCCACAGGATCGCCTCTTCGATCGTCCGGGCACGCCCGTCGTGGAGCAGGAACCGCGGGCCGCTCACGGTCTCGATCAAGCCGAGTCCCCACAACGGCGGCGTCCGCCACTCGGATCCGCTCGCGAGATGGTCGGGCCGACCGTCAGCCAGTCCGTCACCCATGTCGTGCAGGAGGAGATCGGTGTAGGGATGAATGGTCTGGTCGGCCAGTGCCGGATGCACCGCATCGCCCGTCTGCAGCGTCGGTCGGTGGCACGATGCGCAGCCGACCGACTCGAAGACCGCGGCGCCGGCGCGCACATCGCGGCGATCGGACCCACGCATCGTCGGCACCGCGAGGACCTGGTTGTAGAAGACGACACGCCCGAGCAGGTCGTCGCCGATCTCGACGTCGTCACCGTTGCCGCCGTCGACCGCGTCGTCGCACGCCGCCTGGTTCGGCCCGCAGTTCTGCTCGTCGGCAAGAGTCGACGTGATGCCGATGTCGCCGTGGAATGCCCCGGCCACCTGCGCCTCGACCGTTGCGACGTTGGCCTTCCATCCGAAGCGACCGACGGCACGCTCACCGGTGCGCGGATCCACGACCACGTTGGCCCGCCCGGAGATCCCGTCTCCGTCCTCGTCGTCGGGATCCGCGAGGTCTCGCAGGACATCTTCGGGCACCGCTTCGAGCAGACCGACACCGATCACCTGCGGAGCGAGCCGAGGCGACACCAAGACGTCGTCGGCGAGCGGCCCGTAGGCGAGGTCGGCGATGACCACCTCTGGCCACCGCAGTTCGTAGTCGGTGCCGTCGTCGTAGGCGCCGGCCTCGGTCTGCCATTCGATCTGCATCCGTCCCTCTGATGCCACGCCGTCGATCGCCCGGTCTTGGAGTTGACCCCCATAGGTCGGTTCGGGAACCGGGCCACCGTCGGACGCGTCCCCCGGGACCGACAGCCGGAGCAGCAGCCCGAGGGTGCGGCCGTCAGCGGGTCCCTCCGGCGGCGCGCCGCGACCATCGCGGAGATGGCACGACGAACACGACTGCGCGTTCATCGTCGGACCGAGCCCGTCGCGCGCCGACGTCGACGCCGGGGCGGTCACCCAGTTCTGGGTGAAGAAGCTGTCGCCGACCTCGAACGCCCGCCCATCCTCCGACGACAGGTTCGGCGCGGGCAGTCCGAACGCGTTCCGGGTGTCGGCGTCGCGCGACGTCGCTCCGCCGAGCTGCGGGTCGATCGTCGGAAGCGCCGACTCCTCGTGGGCGTCGCCGCCCCCGCACGCCGCCAGGAGGAGGAGAGTGGCGACGACGGGGGCGGAACGCCGCGCCGGGCGACGTGTGATCACGAGCCGATCGACGATCAGATCTCGAGGTCGACGCCGACGGCATCCGCTGCCGAGACGATCGTCTCGCCCTCGCGCTCGAGCGTCTCGATCGTCGTCAGCAGCTGCCGTCGGCCCTCCCCGTCGTCGGGAGCGGTCTCGGTGAGGTGCTGATCGAACGGTGCGGGGATCGCCTCCGCCTCGGCGACGCCGGCCTCGGCATCACTGACCAACCGTGTCGCCAGGTCCGTGTCGGTCGCGGCAACGAGATCGGCCAGGCCGACTCCGTCCGCACCCGGGTACGCGCCGGTGACCACCATGAGCACGCCATTGGCGTTGCCGACGATGTCGGCGGTCGTGTTGTCGGAGAAGCACGAGTGCTCGTCCTCCTGGGACCGAGCCTCGTAGGCGACGGCCATGCGCTCGCCTGCCAGTTCGTCGGCGGCGAGCAGCCCGGCGCCGGTGAAGATGTTCTCCAGCGCCGTCGCCTGGTTGGACTCGGCGACGAAGTCCGCCCGGAAGTTGTCGCGCTCGGGCTCCCACGCCTCGACGAGGCCTGTCAGATGTTCCAGGAGCAGGTCGGAGGCGACGGCGAGGTATGTGGCGCGGCGGTCCGCGTTCGGGGCCTCGACGTAGTCGCTCGCGGGTCTGGTGCCGGGCCCGTCGGCGGACAGGTCTTGACCCCACAGCAGGAACTCGATGGCGTGCCATCCGGTCGAGATGTTCGTCTCGCCACCGTTCTCGTTGAGCGAGACGAGCACCTCGGCGTCGATCGTCGGGTACGTCTCCGGGTCGTTCACGATGCCGGCGTCGGGATCTCCTACGACGTAGTCGATGTACGCCTCGTCCATCGGCCAGGCGTTGACCAGTCCCTCGACCCCCCGGTCGTCGTTGTCGATCGGGCCGCCGTAGAAGCGGAAGACCTCGGTCGGCCCGTAGTCGTCGCGGGCGGTGAGCCATGCCTCCTTGGCGACAGCCAGCGTGTCCTCGCTCGGGTCGGCGACGAACCTGTCGATGGTTTCGTGCATCGTGGTCGCGGAGGCGAGCGAGGCCTCGTAGCTGGCGTGCGCCCCGGCCGCATAGTGCTCGATGACCTCTGCGGTGAGCGGGTCCGCGACCGTGGCGGCGGAGTCGCCGCGGTCACCTGCCGACGAAGGGACCGCGGCGTCGTCTCCGCCGCAGGCCGAGGCCACGAGGGCGAGCGCGAGGAACAGGGGAACGATCGATGAAGGTTTCACGACGTGATTGTTTAGGCCTGCCTAACATCAACTGTCAACCCTTCACGAACCTGACGTAGCGATTCGGGGGATTCTCCGATCACCGCTACGATGGGCGACCTGCGGTTGGGCCAATGACGTCCCATGTTGCAGAGCCGAACGTCCATTCTCGACTCTCCACGGGACAAACGATGAACCACCTTCCTCCCGCTCAGGGCCTCTACGACCCCGCGTACGAACACGATGCCTGCGGCGTCGCCTTCGTCGTGGACATGCACGGCCGCCGCTCGCACGAGATGGTCCAGAACGGTCTGGCGTCGCTGTGCAACCTCGACCACCGAGGCGCCACCAACGCAGAGGACAACGTCGGTGACGGTGCAGGCATCCTGACGCAGATCCCGCACCGCTTCTTCCAGGCGGTCTGCGACTTCGACCTCCCGGCTGAAGGCTCCTACGCAGCCGGGATCGGGTTCCTCCCCCAGGACGAAGCGGACGCCGACCGCGCCGAGGCCGAGATCGGCGCACTCGCAGCGGCCGAAGGCCTGACCGTGCTCGGGTGGCGCGACGTCCCGGTCGACAACTCGATGATCGGCTCGATGGCCCTCGAAGCCGAGCCCCGGTTCCGCCAGCTCTTCGTCAGCGCGCAGGACGACAGTTCGGGCATCGACCTCGATCGCAAGGCGTTCGTGCTCCGCAAGCGCATCGAGCACGAGATCGACGCCGGCGGCAGCACACCCGACGGCATCGTGTACTTCCCGTCGCTCTCCTCCCGCACCATCGTCTACAAGGGCATGCTCACGTCCGAACAGGTCGGCCCCTACTTCCCCGACCTCGCCGACGAGCGCTTCGAGAGCTCGCTCGCCCTCGTCCACTCCCGGTTCTCCACCAACACCTTCCCGTCGTGGCCGCTCGCCCACCCGTACCGGATGGTCGCCCACAACGGCGAGATCAACACGGTGCAGGGCAACGAGAACTGGCTCCGCGCTCGTGAGGGAAACCTCGAGACCCCGCTCTTCGGCGAGTCACTCGAGCACGCGTTCCCGATCATGACCGCCGGAGCTTCGGACACGGCACGCTTCGACGAGTGTCTCGAGCTCCTCCATCTCGGCGGTCGCTCGCTCCCCCACGCCGTGCTCATGATGATCCCCGAGGCGTGGGAGAACCACGAGACCATGCCCGACTGGAAGCGGGCATTCTACCAGTACCACGCCTCGCTGATGGAGCCGTGGGACGGCCCGGCGTCGATCGCCTTCACCGACGGCACCGTGATGGGCGCCGTGCTCGACCGCAACGGGCTGCGTCCGTCGCGCTACTGGGTCACCGAGGACGGCCTCGTCGTGATGGCCTCCGAGGTCGGCGTGCTCGACATCGACCAGTCGAAGGTCGTCCGCAAGGGACGCCTCCAGCCGGGGAAGATGTTCCTCGTCGACACCGCCGAGGGGCGCATCGTCGAGGACGAGGAGATCAAGGAGGGCCTGGCCCGCCAGGAGCCCTACGAGGACTGGCTGCACGAAGGACTCGTCCGCCTGGACGACCTGCCGTCGCGTTTCCTCCTCACGCCCCAGCACGCGTCGGTGGTCAAGCACCAACGGGTGTTCGGGTACACGCAGGAGGAGATGAAGATCCTGCTCGGCCCGATGGCGCAGAACGGTGCCGAGCCGATCGGGTCGATGGGGACCGACACACCCGTCGCCGTCCTGTCCGACCGGTCCCGTCTGCTCTTCGACTACTTCACCCAGCAGTTTGCCCAGGTGACCAACCCGCCGCTCGACGCGATCCGTGAAGAGATGGTCACGTCGATGGCGTCGGTGATCGGCCCCGAGGGCAACCTGCTCGACCCGCAGCCCGACTCGTGCAAGCAGATCGAGCTGCCGTCGCCGATCATCACCAACGAAGAGTTGGCGAAGATCCTCTACATCAACGACGACGGCGACATGGGCCAGTTCAAGCCATTCGCCATCGACGGCCTCTACCCGGTGGCCGAGGGTGGCGCGGGCATGCGTCAGGCCATCGCCGACGTCAACGCCAAGGTGACCGAGGCGATCGACGACGGCGCCAAGATCATCATCCTGTCGGACCGTCATTCCAACGCTGAACTGGCACCGATCCCGTCCCTGCTGTTGACCGCTGCGGTCCATCACCATCTCGTCCGCGAGAAGAGCCGCACGAAGGTCGGCCTCGTCGTCGAGTGTGGTGACGCCCGCGAGGTGCACCACATGGCGTTGCTGTGTGGCTACGGCGCCGGCGCCATCAACCCCTACCTGGCGTTCGAGACGATCGACGATCTGATCGAGACGGGTTTCATCAAGGGCGTCGAACCCGCCAAGGCCCATCGCAACTACGTCAAGGCATGCACCAAGGGTGTGCTCAAGATCATGTCGAAGATGGGGATCTCGACGATTGCGTCGTACACGGGCGCCCAGATCTTCGAGGCGGTCGGTCTCGGCCAGGGCCTGGTCGACGAGTACTTCACCGGCACCACCACCAAGCTGAGCGGCGTCGATCTCGACGTGCTCGCCGAGGAAGTCCAGCGTCGTCACGCGTTCGCCTACCTCGACAACCCGACCGAGGTCGCACACCGCGATCTGTGGATGGGAGGCGAGTACCAGTGGCGCCGCGAGGGCGAGCACCACCTGTTCAACCCCGAGACCGTCTACAAGCTCCAGCACGCCACACGGTCGGGCAAGTACGACATCTTCAAGGAGTACACGAAGCGCATCGACGACCAGTCGCACAAGCTGGCCACGCTGCGCGGACTCTTCGAGTTCAAGACCGGCGACCAGGACCCGGTGCCGCTCGAAGAGGTCGAGTCGGTCGCATCGATCGTGAAGCGCTTCTCGACCGGCGCCATGTCGTATGGCTCCATCTCCGAGGAGGCCCACACCACGCTCGCGATCGCCATGAACCGGCTCGGCGCCAAGTCGAACACGGGCGAGGGCGGCGAGGACATCGAGCGCTTCGTGCCGATGCCCAACGGCGACTCGAAGCGATCGTCGATCAAGCAGGTCGCGTCGGGCCGCTTCGGGGTGACCGCCAACTACCTGACCAACAGCGACGACATCCAGATCAAGATGGCCCAGGGCGCGAAGCCCGGTGAGGGCGGCCAACTGCCCGGCCAGAAGGTGTGGCCGTGGATCGCCAAGACGCGGTACTCGACGCCGGGCGTCGGGCTCATCTCTCCCCCGCCACACCACGACATCTATTCGATCGAGGATCTCAAGCAGCTGATCCACGACCTCAAGAACGCGAACCCCAGCGCCCGTATCCATGTGAAGCTGGTGTCAGAGGTCGGCGTCGGCACCGTCGCTGCCGGCGTGTCGAAGGCCAAGGCTGACGTCGTGTTGATCTCCGGCCACGACGGCGGCACGGGGGCATCCCCGCTCAACTCGCTGAAGCACGCGGGCACGCCCTGGGAACTCGGCTTGGCCGAGACACAGCAGACGTTGATGATCAACGGACTCCGCGATCGCATCGTCGTGCAGACCGACGGCCAGCTCAAGACCGGCCGCGACGTCGTCGTCGCCGCGTTGTTGGGCGCCGAGGAGTACGGCTTCGCCACGGCACCGCTCGTGGTCATGGGCTGCATCATGATGCGCGTCTGCCACCTCGACACCTGCCCCGTCGGCGTCGCCACCCAGAACCCGGAGTTGCGCGACCGGTTCAACGGCCAAGCCGACCACGTCGTGAACTTCATGGAGTACATCGCCGAAGAGGTGCGCGAGTACCTGGCGGCGATGGGTTTCCGGACGCTGGACGAGGCCATCGGCCGCGTCGACATGCTCGACACGACCAAGGCGATCGACCACTGGAAGGCCGACGGGCTCGACCTGTCGAAGATCCTGCACGTGCCCGAGTCCCCGTGGCAGCAGGACCGCCACTGCAGTCAGCCCCAAGAGCACGGCCTCGAGGACGCCCTCGACAACCAACTCATCGAGTTGTCCCGCGAGACCATCGGCGGCGGCGACCCGATCACCGTCCAGCTCCCGATCAAGAACCTGAACCGCACGGTCGGCACGATGCTCGGCCACGAGATCACGAAGATCCACGGCGAGGCCGGTCTGCCCGACCGGTCGATCAACATCACGTTCTTCGGCTCGGCCGGCCAGAGCCTCGGTGCGTTCCTGCCCAACGGCGTGAACATCCGGCTCTACGGCGACACCAACGACTACCTGGGCAAGGGCCTGTCGGGTGGACGGATCACGATCCGGCCGCCCGAGGAGAGCCATCCCAAGCTCATCGCCGAGGACAACATCATCGCCGGCAACGTGATCCTCTACGGCGCGACCCGCGGCGAGATCTTCGTGCGGGGCGTGGTCGGCGAGCGGTTCTGCGTCCGCAACTCGGGCGCAGTCGCCGTCGTCGAGGGCGTGGGCGACCACGCATGTGAGTACATGACCGGCGGAACCGCCGTCGTCCTCGGCCCGACCGGGCGCAACTTCGGCGCCGGCATGTCGGGCGGCATCGCGTACGTGTGGGACCCCGACGACGTGTTCCACCGCAACCTGAACAACGAGATGGTGGACCTCGATCCACTGTCCGAAGAAGACCAGGACTGGCTGCGTCTCCAGGTGCGCGAACACGTGACCGAGACGAACTCGGCCGTGGGGCATCGCATCCTCGACCGGTGGCACTCGAACGTGCGTCACTTCAAGAAGGTCATGCCCAAGGACTTCAAGCGAGTACTCGAGGCCAAGGCTCGAGCCGAGGCCGAGGGCCTCGACGTGGACGCAGCGATCATGGCCTCGGCACAGGTCTGAGCCCGAACGAGTAGGAGAGAGACGGAACATGGCTGACATCAAGGGCTTCCTCAAGCACGACCGCGAGACCCCCAAGCGCCGGCTCATCCCCGTGCGCGTCCACGACTGGAAGGAGGTCTACGAAGACTTCCCCGAGAGCGACCTCAAGACCCAGGCGTCTCGCTGCATGGACTGCGGCATCCCGTTCTGCAACAACGGCTGTCCGCTCGGCAACCTCATCCCCGATTGGAACGACCTCGTCTACCGCGATCACTGGCACGACGCGATCGAGCGACTCCACGCCACCAACAACTTCCCGGAGTTCACCGGTCGCCTGTGCCCCGCTCCCTGCGAGGGAGCATGCGTGCTCGGCATCAACCAGGACCCCGTGACGATCAAGCAGGTCGAGGTCGAGATCATCGACAAGGCGTTCGAGGAGGGCTGGGTCGTCCCGGTGCTCGCCGACGAGAAGACCGGCAAGAAGATCGCCGTCGTCGGGTCGGGTCCAGCCGGCCTCGCCGCTGCACAGCAGCTGACCCGCGCCGGACACGACGTCGTCGTCTTCGAGCGCGCCGATCGCATCGGCGGCCTCCTCCGCTACGGCATCCCCGAGTTCAAGATGGAGAAGCGCCACATCGACCGGCGTCTCGAGCAGATGCGCGCCGAGGGCACCGAGTTCCGCGTGAACGCGAACGTCGGCGTCGATGTCTCGGCCGATGACCTGAAGGACGAGTTCGACGCAGTCGTCCTCGCCGGCGGCGCCACCGAGGCACGCGACCTGCCGATCCCGGGCCGCGAACTCGACGGCATCCATCAGGCGATGGAGTTCCTGCCATGGGCCAACCGCGCCCAGGAGGGGGACATGGCGGCCGACGAGGTCCCGATCTCCGCCAAGGGCAAGCGCGTCGTCATCATCGGCGGCGGCGACACCGGTGCCGACTGCCTCGGCACCTCGCATCGTCAGGGCGCGGTCTCGGTTCACCAGTTCGAGATCATGCCCCGGCCGCCGGAAGAGCGAGCGACCACCAACCCGTGGCCCACCTTCCCGATGACCTACAAGGTCACCTCGGCCCACGAGGAGGGCGGCGAGCGCGTCTACTCGGTCAACACCGAGCAGTTCGTGGACGATGGCACCGGCACGGTCAAGGCACTGCAGGCCCATGAGGTCGAGATGATCGACGGACGCTTCACGAAGGTGGAGGGTTCCGACTTCGAACTCGAGTGCGATCTGGTCCTGCTGGCGATGGGCTTCACCGGCCCCGACAACCCGCTCGCCGACAGCTTCGGCGTCGGCCGCGACGAACGTTCGAACGTCGCACGCGACGACTCGTATGCCACCGACGTCGACGACGTCTGGGTGTGCGGTGACATGGGCCGTGGGCAGAGCCTGATCGTCTGGGCCATCGCCGAGGGTCGCGCGTGTGCCGCAGCGGTCGACGAACATCTCATGGGCGCCTCGGCGCTCCCGGTGCCGATCCCCCCGACCGCTCGACCGTTGGTGTGATCAGCATCTGATCCAGATCTGCGGTCGACGGCTCCACCAGGTCGACCAGCGAGGCGACCGTCGCGCGTGCGGCGATGGCCTCGATCAGACCCACGGCACCCCGCGCGGCGCCCTTGTCGCGCAACGGCGTGTCCGTCACGACGATCGTCACGTCGAGCGACCGGTCGGCGTGGAGGTGGACATCGAGCTCCGATCCGGTCTCGGCGAACACCGACGACGCCGCCGTTTCGACGACGTCGATCGGCAGCGCGAGCGCCAGCAGGTGCAACCACGTGCTCCCGGCGTGGCGCACGACGCCCCCGGGGATCTGTTTCACCGCCGGCGAGCACCGGAGGCCGATGTCGGGTTCCAGACCGCCATCGAGGCCCACCATCTCGACCCTCGTCCCCTGCGTGCGCAGCTGGTGGGCGCGGACCACCGACCGGTGGAACGAACAGACAGGGAGGACGGGGTGGGTGGACACCTCGAAGGGTGGCCGTGCCGCCTCGACGACGAGGTGGTCCCCCACGCGCACGGAGACTCCGATGTCCGGGACGAGGAGCGATATCGCCGCAGCGGTCCGCAGGTCGGCGAGTGTTCGGTCCGTGATCATCGAAAAGTCCACCAATGCTTGATTGTTAGGTCTCCCTAACTTCTAGCGAGTCCCCCCACATTCCGCAAGTGGGGTGTTTGGACGCAACCCACGTCGACGGACGAGACTCCTGGTCGTGAGCGCGACCGAGACGACCGCAGCGACCTCGACCGGCGTCCCGACGTCGACCCCCACCCAAGGCGTCGAGACCACGGGCGACCCGAACGAGGCGACGAGGGTGTTCAGCACATCGGTGCTCGTCTCCGCCGTTCGCTGCACGCTCGCCTACGTCGTGTTCCCGTGGCTGCTCCCCGCCCTGGGCCTCGCCGGCGGCGTCGGTCCGGGCGTCGGCCTGGCGGTCGGCGGCGTCGCCATCGGCTTCAACATCGTGAGCATCCGACGCTTCCACCGCGCCGACCACCACTGGAAGTGGCCGATCACGGCACTCAACTGCGCCGTCATCGTCATGCTCTCCGTTCTCGCCGTGATCGACATCTCCGACCTGGTCGGCTGACGCCACAGAAGGTCGAGTTAGTCTTCAATGTAAGGCTGACTTTTCATATCAAGTTCACGGGTGCTTGGCTGTGCCCGTGGCGCGGCTCCTCCTCCCGATCGACGACTCCCCGACCCCGATCTCCCGGAGCTCGATCGGGTTCGTCGACCGTCTCGCCGCACACCGAGACCGCGTGGCGATCATCGACGAGCACGGCCGTCCGTGGACCTTCACTGATCTGGATCGGGAGGTCGACGCGATGGCGACCCGCCTCGGGCCCCGTCGTCTCACGCTCATCCGGATGCGGAACGACGTGGACTCCGTCATCGCCGAACTGGGAGCACTTCGTGCAGGGCACGCCGTCGTCCTCGCGGCTCCGGGCGGGCCGTCCGAGCGCATCGCCGACGTCCACGACCCCGACGTGGTGGTCGACGGCCGAAACATCCACGAGATCAGGTCGGCGACGACCCACGAACTACACCCCGACCTGGCCCTGCTCTTGTCGACGTCGGGTTCGACCGGATCACCGAAGCTCGTCCGCCTCTCGCACCGGAATCTCGACGCCAACGCAGCGGCGATCGCCGAGTACCTCGAGCTGGCGCCGACCGACCGTGCGATCACGACCCTGCCTCTGCACTACTGCTTCGGCCTGTCGGTCCTACACAGTCATCTCGCCGCCGGTGCCGGGCTCGCCATGACATCGGCATCGGTCGTCGACCCGTGCTTCTGGGACACGGTCGACTCGACACGGCCGACGGTGCTCCCGGCCGTCCCCCACACGGTCGAGTTGCTCGACCGGGTCGACTTCCTGCACCGTCGACTCCCCCATCTGCGCGCCGTCATCCAGGCGGGCGGCCGTCTCGATCCCGCCACCGTCCGCCGCTATGGGCGCGCGGGAGCCGAGGACGGCTGGGATCTCTTCGTCATGTACGGCCAGACGGAAGCAACCGCCCGCATGGCCTATCTGCCACCGGCACTCGCGATCGACCGATCCGATGCCGTCGGAGTGGCCGTGCCCGGCGGTTCGTTCCGCATCGAGCCACTCCGCGACCGTCCCGACGGTTGCGGTGAGGTCGTCTACAGCGGCCCCAATGTGATGATGGGGTACGCCGAGACGGCCGGCGACCTCGCCCGGGGCCACGACCACGCGTTCCTGCGCACCGGAGACATCGGACGGATCGCCGAGGACGGCCTGCTCGAGATCGTGGGACGGCACAGCGACTTCGTCAAACTGTTCGGCCTCCGGGTGGACCTCGGACAGGTCCGGTCCCACGTCGTGAACTCGGGCGTCGACGCCGTCGTGGACGGCGATGACGACGGCGTCACGGTGGCGGTGCGCGACGGCTCCGACCCCGTCTCGGTCGCCAGCGACGTCGCGAAGACATTCGCGCTCCCCCGGGCGGCGGTCGCAGCGGCCAACGTGTCCGACATCCCGCTCCTGTCGTCGGGAAAGCCCGACCGCGCCGCGCTGCGAGCGCAGGTCCGCTCGCCGATCGACGCCGCCGCCGAGACCGATGTCCGGTCGGTCATCGCAGCGGCGATCGGCGTCGGTGCCATCGGCGACGCCGACACGTTCGTCTCGCTCGGCGGAGACTCGCTGTCCTACATCGAGGTGTCGATCGCCCTGGAGGGCGCACTCGGTCACCTGCCCGACCACTGGCACCTTCGCACGATCGCCGAACTGGAGGCGACGAACGGCGTCGACGCCACCGCCATTCCTCGCGTCGAGTCCAACGTGGTGCTGCGGGCCGTCGCCATCGTGTTGATCGTCGGCAACCACGCCGGCGCGTTCCTCGTCCCTGGCGGCGCCCACGTCCTCTTCGCTGCCGCGGGCTTCAACTTCGGTCGGTTCCGCGCAGGCCCGTCGGCGCAGTGGCGCAGCATCGCCCGTATCGCCGTCCCGTCGATGCTTTGGATCGGCGGCGCTGCCGCGTTCCGTGACGACTTCGATCTCGCCCACGGCCTGCTGGTCCACGGACTCGTGGATGGAACCGGGAGGTGGATGTACTGGTTCATCGAAGCGCTCGTCGTCGTTCTCGTCGCCTTGGCGGCGTTGCTGTCGGTGCCGGCGGTGCGTTCGCTCGAGCAACGGGCCCCGTTCGGCTTCGCCTGCGGGGTCCTCGCCCTCACGTCGCTCACTCGGTTCGACGTCGTCTCGATCGGTCCGGCGCACCACTCCGTGTACCGGCCCCAGGAGATCGCCTGGTTGTTCGCTCTCGGGTGGGCGATGGCGCGTGCCGGGTCCGCACCGCGCCTGGCCCTGTTGAGCCTCGTGGCCGGCGTCGGGGTGTCGGGGTACTTCGGCGACCTGACCAGAGAGACCATCGTGTTGGGCGGCCTCGTCCTCCTGGCGTGGGTCCCGCGAATCGCCATCCCGCGACCACTCCACCGTGTGGTCGGCACCGTCGCCAGCGCCTCGCTGTTCATCTATCTCTCCCACGTGCAGGTCTTCCCGGAGTTCGACGAGGCGTGGATCGCGGTCATCGCGTCGGTGGGGTTCGGCGTGGCGCTGTGGCGCGTCTCGACGCCCCTGCTCACCGCGGCGGAGCGCCTGGTCTCTCAGATGCAACTGAGTCGCAGGTAGCACTCGTCGGCGATAACGTCGACGCCGTGCACGTGCCCGACGGTTTCTTCGACGCCACCACCTCGATCGGCACCGGCGTCGCAAGCGCCGGCGCCATCGCCGTCGGCCTGCGTCGTTCGGCCGATGAACTGTCCGATCGCCTGGCTCCGATGGCCGGTCTGGTCGCGGCGTTCATCTTCGCCCTGCAGCTCCTCAACTTCCCCGTCGCCAGCGGAACGAGCGGACACCTCCTCGGCGGGGCGTTGGCCGCCGTGCTCGTCGGACCATGGGTCGGACTCGTGTGCGTGTCGATCGTGTTGTTGGTCCAGGCACTGGTCTTCGCCGACGGTGGACTGACCGCCTACGGCCTCAACGTCATCCTGGTCGCCATCGTCCCGGCATTCGTCGGGTATGGCGTGTACCGACTGGTTCGCGCGCTGCTGCCGGCGAACCGTCGTGCGGTCGTCGCCGGCTCCGCTGTCGGCGCATTCGTCTCGGTACCGGTTGCCGCGGCGGTGTTCGCCGTCCTGTTCGCCGTCGGCGGGTCGATCGACCTCGAGTTCTCCTCGGTGCTGACGGCCATGGTCGGCACCCACCTGCTCATCGGGATCGGCGAAGCCGCGATCACCGCAGCGATCGTCAGCGCCGTCGTCACGACTCGGCCGGATCTGGTGCACGGTGCGCGGGACCTCGCCGTCGACCTGGAGTTGCGCACGGGCACGGGCGCAACCGTCCTGGAAGCGTCATGAAGACGAACGTCCGCTACTTCGTGGTCGCCGGCATCCTGCTGGCCGCCGCACTGGCCATCTTCGTGAGTCCGTTCGCGAGTTCGTCCCCGGACGGACTCGAGCGGGTCGCCGCCGACGAGGGCTTCGACGGCGCAGCCGACGACAGCGCAGTCTCCGACAGCCCCCTCGCCGACTACGGCGTCGAAGGCATCGACGACGACCGCATCGCGACCGCGACCGCCGGTGTCGTCGGCATCCTGGCGACGTTCGGCCTCGGCATCGGCATCTTCGGGCTCCTCCGTGTCATGCGACCCGAACCGACGTCCGAGGCACCTGCCGACCCCGCGACCTCCGGGGCCTGAATGGCGGGGGCCCACGCCTCGTCGCTGCTGGTTCCGGGCGACTCGCGGCTACACCGACTCCGACCTCAGTGCAAGATCGCCGCGGCGGTCGCCTTCATCTTCATCGTCGTTGCGACTCCCCGCGAACAGTTCTGGGCATTCGGCGCGTACGTGGCCGGCCTCGTCCTCATCACCGGAATCTCCGGCCTCCCGCCTCGACTGGTCCTGCGACGTCTCACCGTCGATCTTCCGTTCCTGGCGTTCGCCTTGTTCCTTCCCTTCTTCGCCGGGGGTGAACAGGTCGGCGATGGCTGGTGGTCCCTGTCGATCGACGGCCTGTGGGCGTCGTGGAACATCGTCGCCAAAGGGACCCTCGGTGTCGCCACCAGTGTCTTGTTGACCGGGACCACATCGCTGGCGGACCTGATCCGGGGGATGGAACGACTGCACGCACCAGCAGCGTTCACGGCCATCACCACGTTCATGGTCCGCTACGCCGAGGTCATCACCGGCGAGATGCAACGGATGAAGGTCGCTCGTGAATCCAGGGGACACGACCCTCGTTGGCTCTGGCAGATCCGGGCCATCGCGCATACCGCCGGCACCTTGTTCGTCCGGTCGTACGAGCGTGGCGAGCGCGTCCACCTGGCGATGCTGTCGCGCGGGTTCGACGGTGCGATGCCACGAATGGTGGAGGGCGGCGCCCCCCGGAGCGACTGGACGACCGCCGCGATCCTGCCGGCGACTGCGCTCGCGGTGTCCCTGGCGGCATGGATGGTGCACACGTGACCCCCGTGCTCGCGGTCGAGGGTCTGGCCTACGCGTACCCCGATGGCCATCAGGCGCTCTTCGGGGTCGACATGCGGATCGAGGCCGGCGAGCGAGTGGCGCTGCTCGGCCCCAACGGAGCCGGCAAGACGACGCTGGTCCTCCACCTCAACGGGATCCATCTGGCCGGACGCGGCTCCGTCCGCGTCGCCGGGACGATGGTCGAGAAATCGTCGCTCGCCGAGATCCGTCGACGCGTCGGACTGGTGTTCCAGGACCCCGACGATCAACTGTTCATGCCGACCGTGCGAGACGACGTGGCGTTCGGTCCGGCGAACCTCGGGCTCCGAGGTGACGAACTCGACCACCGGGTGCACGACGCGCTCGCAGCGGTGGGCATGACCGACGTCGCCGACCGAGCGCCGCACCACCTCAGCTTCGGCCAGCGGCGACGCGTCGCAGTCGCGACCGTGCTGGCCATGCGACCCGACGTCCTCGTCTTGGACGAACCGTCCTCGAACCTCGACCCGGCGAGTCGCCGGGAGTTGGCCGAGATCCTCGTCGGACTCGAACAGACGATCCTGTTGGTCACCCACGACCTCCCGTACGCCCTCGAACTGTGCCCCCGCTCGCTCGTCATGAACGAGGGCACGATCGTCGCGGACGGCCCGACGGCCGACATCCTCGGCGACGCTGCTCTGATGGCGGCGAATCGTCTCGAGCTCCCCTACGGCTTCGACCCCGCCAGCGTGCCGCCGCCGGGACCACGGTCGTGAAGTCGAGTTCCGCACAAGAGCGATCCGACGCCGCGATGGCCCGGCTGCGCGAGCGTGGCCAACGGGTCACGACCGCCCGACGTGCGTTGATCGACGTGCTCGCCCGATCGGACGCCCACCTCAGCGCCGACGACATCGCGGACCGACTGGCCGAACACGACTCGCCCGACATCGCCGCCACTCACCGGACGACCGTCTACCGCACGCTGGACTCGCTCGTCCGCGCCGAGATCATCGCCCACGTGCACCTTCCCCACGGTGCTGCGACCTACCACTTGGTCGACACCGGCCGGGCGCATCTCCATCTGCTGTGCCGCGGGTGCGGGGAGATCATCGACGCGGCACCCGACTTGTTGGACGACGTCCGGGCTCGACTGGAGTCGTCAGCTGGCTTTCGCCTCGACCCGGAGCACGTCGCGCTCACGGGCTGGTGTCGAGCCTGCGCGCCGGACTGAATCGATCGACGTCGGCGTGCCGTAGGTGCGCAGCGCCCCGTCCATCAAGCCGAGGCCATCGAGACCCGGCAGACGATCGACCCGGCGGTCGATGCGATCGATCACGGCCCGCCCGTCGGGACCACTGAAGAGCGCGTCCACGAGGTGCGTCGTCTCGTCGCGAGGCATGACCCCCGCACCCACGGGCGACCACAGGGCCTTGATCATCCAGCGCGTGGTCCGCTGCGCCGCCTTCGACCCTTCCAGGTGTTCGATCGCGGTCTGGCGGTAGTAGTCGATGTGACGCCCTTCCTGCTTCATGATGCGCTTGAGCAGGTCGGTCAGCGTGGGGTGATCGGCGATCTGCAGGAGCCGCGAGTAGCCGCCCTGCGTCGTCCACTCGTTGATCGCACCGAAGGTCATGTGGACCGCGAGGAAGTGCTTCGTCGACGCAGAGAAGCCCATCCACAGGATCGGACTCGTGGTGATGCGCCAGCCGAGCCGTTGGCGCATGGTCCCGACCCGCGCCTCGCCGGCGACCTCACCGTGTGCCTCGAGGACCCGAGCGAGCGCCTCGCCGTGCCAGTACTCCTCGAAGTTCCACATCGTCAGGAACGTCGTGACGTCGGGGTCGTGGTGGGCCTTGGTGTTCAACAGGTTCCGCAGGTAACACGACGTGTGCATCTCGACGTCGTGCATGAACCGCACGACCCGGAGGTGTTCCGGCGCCAGGGGGCGCTCGCGAAAGTCGTCGAAGTCGATGCCGGCGAGGTCGAGACGGCCGGTGATGCGCTTGTAGGTGTCTAGGTCGAAGGCCACGTGCTCTTCTTCGTCCCCAATGCCCGGATCGGATGACGATTGGGTCGTTCGGATCACTCCAGAAACCTCCGCATCGCGCCGATGGAACCATCGTGGCAGCGGCGGAACGACCCGACATCGAACACCTGCTCCGGCGGACCGGCTTCACGGCGACGACGGAATCCGTCGACGCGCTCAGCGGACTGTCGTGGGAGGACGCGGTCGAGGCGGTGCTCGACCTGACCGATGCCCCCGACCCTTCTGCGGACGTGCCGGTCGTCGCCCACCCCCCGACGCCCACGACCGACTGGTCCGGCGACTACGGACGGATCGTGCATTCGTGGCTCGACCGCTGCGCGACGAGTCCGACCCCGATCGTCGAGAAGATGGTGCTGTTCTGGCACGGGCACCTCCCGTCGGCCGGGACCGCCGCGCCGCTCGGATTGCTGTTGGACCAGCATCAGCTCTTCCGGGAGAAGGGCCTCGGTCGTTTCGACGACCTCATGATGGACATCGCCGTCGATCCGGCGATGCTCCTCTACCTCGACGGCCACACCAGCCACCGGTGGAGCCCGAATGAGAACTTCCCTCGCGAACTCCTCGAGCTCTTCTGTCTCGGCGTCGGCAACTACACCGAAGAGGACGTCCGCGCCGCATCGCAGGCCTTCACCGGATACCGGGTGACCGACTCGGATCGCCGCTACTACTTCGATGCCCATTGGCACGACGACACCATGAAGACCTTCTTCGGGGTGACCAAGAACTGGGATGGTCCCGGAATCATCGACCACGTGTTGAACGGTCCACCGAGGACGATCGCCACCCGACATCTGGCCCGCCGTCTGTGGTCGTTCTTCGCCTACCCGGATCCCGACGAGAGCATCGTGAGTTCGCTCGCGACCACCTTCGCCAATGCTGACCTGGACGTCTCGGCGCTGGTCCGGGCGATCCTCCTCCACCCGGAGTTCCGCTCGCAGACGGCTCGACACGGCCTGCTGCGCTCACCCGTCGAGCTCTCGGTGGCCGCGATGGTCCACACGGGCCTCCCCGCAGACCAACTGCGACCGGACTGGTGGCTCCCCGACATGGGGCAACAACCGTTGTTCCCACCGAACGTCGACGGCTGGCCTGCGAACGAGGGCTGGATCGCGACCTCGACCATGTGGGCTCGGCGCCGCTTCGGCGAGCGGGTCGGACACCTCGGCGCAAACGGCGGGTTGATCGACGGCGTGGGCGACCTCGACCCTGGCGCTGCGGCCGACACCGCGCTCGCTGCGATGGGCGTGTCGGCACCGTCGGCCACGACCCGATCCGCCCTCGCGACCTTCGCCGCGGACACCCGCACGACCCGACCATGGGCGGAGGCCCGAGGCCTCCTCACCATGGCGTTCCTCTCACCGGAGTTCTCGCTCGCATGACCAGATCGATCATCCCCTCCGATGGCGT
>JAPKDO010000268.1 GCA_028822535.1 Acidimicrobiales bacterium | reverse complement strand
GGCCGGATCCACCTCGGGCCGGGAGGCCGGATCCACCTCGGGCCGGGAGGCCGGATCGATACCCGGCGCCGACTCGCGGCGCCGGTTGACCAAGAGGACGGACACGCCGCCGACGAGAACGAAGAGGGCTGCGATCAGTAGGAGGATCTCCATGGGCGAGCGAGCCTACCGAGGGGACCTCCCGCTCCCCCGAAGCCGGACCCTCGCCTTCGTGTAGGAGACACGGGACGTGGCCGTGGCCTGCGCCGTGAAGCGGATGGCACCACCCTCGATCGACGCGCAGCCGCCGCTCGACGCGTCGACCGAAGAGATGGGGCGGGTTGCCCGAACAGCACGACGCCGCTTCGACACCACGCTCAGTGAACTGAACAGAGTAGTTCATTTCCAATAGTCCGTGCGACTCACACCGCACGCCGGACCGGACCGCCCCATGGGTCCCTGCACCCAGTCGACCGATGACTCACCGGCATCCACCAGGCCTGCCGTCCGATCGGCCCACCGGCACCCCTAGCCTGCGTGCGTGGACGAGCCCACCGGACAGGATCCCGCCCAGAACCCCGAGACGCCGCCGGCACCGCCCGTGACCGGCGTCCCGACCTCGATGGCGGCGACCGATCGGCCACCGCAACCCGAGGGCGCGCGAGAGCTCCACGCCGTGACCCAGGAGGTCAAGCGGGTCATCGTCGGCCAGGACCGCGTCGTCGAACGTCTGCTCGTCGGCCTGCTCGCCCGCGGCCATCTTCTCCTCGAAGGCGTTCCGGGACTCGCCAAGACCTTGGCCATGGAGACGCTCGCCCGAGCGGTGGGTGGGACATTCGCCCGGATCCAGTTCACGCCCGACCTCCTCCCGGCCGACATCACCGGTACCCGAGTGTGGCGCCAGAGTGCCGAGGAGTTCGACGTCGAACTCGGTCCGGTCTTCGTCAACTTCCTGCTGGCGGACGAGATCAACCGCGCGCCCGCCAAGGTCCAGTCCGCACTGCTCGAGGTGATGGCCGAACATCAGGTGTCGATCGGCGGCGAGACCCACGAGGTCCCGGAACCGTTCTTGGTGATGGCCACCCAGAACCCGATCGAGTCAGAGGGCGTGTACCCGCTCCCCGAAGCCCAGCGCGACCGCTTCCTCATGAAGATCCTGATCGACTACCCCTCCCCTGCCGAGGAGGCCGAGATCGTGCGTCGCCACGGCGTCGGCGCACCCGAGGCCGGGGTCACACTGGACCCGGACCAACTCCTCGACCTCCAGCGGGCCGCCGACGCGATCGCGGTCGACCCCGGCACGCTGCAGTACGCGGTCGACGTGGTCCAGGCGACGCGCGACCCGGCGGGTCACGGACTGCCCGACCTCGTGGACTATCTGTCCTACGGCGCCTCCCCACGCGCCACGCTCGGCCTGATCGCTGCGGGCAAAGCACTGGCCTTGATCCGTCAACGGACCTTCGTGACCCCCCAGGACGTCTTCGACGTCGCCCCCGACGTGCTCCGACACCGCCTCGTCCTGTCCTACGAGGCGCTCGCGCAGGGGGTCGAGGTCGATCACGTCCTCGCCCGCCTGCTCTCGACGGTCCCTGCGCCGGCCGTCGCCGGCGCGAACGCCGCCGCCGCCGGGTTCTGATCCGATGGTCGCCGTCCCGACGTCCACGGAGTCCCGCGCCGCAGAGATCCTCTCGCGGCTCGAGCTGACGGTGACCAAACGGCTCGACGGCCTCCTGCAGGGCGACTATCGGGGGCTGGTACCGGGCCACGGTTCGGAATCCGGTGAGACCCGCCCGTATGTCGCCGGTGACGACATCCGCCACATCGACTGGAACGTCTCGGCCCGGTCGATCGAGACCCATGTCCGGGAGTCGATCGCCGACCGTGAACTCGAGACCTGGCTGCTCGTGGACCGTTCGGCCAGCCTCGACTTCGGGACGGCGTCGATGACCAAGGCCGAGCTCGCGGTGTCGGCAGTCGGCGCCGTGGGCTTCCTCACGGCCAAGACCGGCAACCGGCTGGGCGCGGTCGTGGTCGGCGACGGCGCCACGAGGGTGGTGCCGGCACGGCCCGGCCGGAACCACCTGCTCGCGCTGCTCCACGGACTCCTCGCACCGTCGTCCGCCCGCGCCGGCGAGGACGCGTCGAGCGGCACGACGGAGCTCGGTGCTGCGTTGAAACACCTGGTCGTACCGCCCCGTCGCCGCGGACTCGTGGTGGTCGTGTCCGACTTCCTCGCCGCAGACGCCTGGGAACAGCCGCTGCGGGCCCTGGCCTCTCGCCACGAGATCCTGGCCGTCGAGGTCGTCGACCCGCGTGAGCTCGAACTCCCGTCGGTGGGCATGCTCACCGTCGTCGACCCCGAGACCGGTCGCTCGCGCGAGGTCCCGACCAACCGGCGGACGAGAGAGCGCTACGCCGAGGCGGCCGCTGCCCAGCGCGCCGACATCGCCGATCGTCTGCGACGTTCCGGCGTCGGCCACCTCCAGCTCCGCACCGACCGCGACTGGGTGCTCGACATCGTGCGGTTCGTCGGACGGCGCAAGCGGGCGGGAGCGCAGCGATGAGCTCGATCTGGCCCGACGCCTTCCTCTCCCCCGCCCGGCTCTACGGGCTGTTCGCAGTCATCGGGCTGGCGCTGGCCTATCTCCTCCTCAGCTTCCGGCGCGGCGCCTACACGGTTCGGTTCACGAACCTCCCGCTGCTCGACTCGGTCGCTCCCCGGCGGCCCGGCTGGCGTCGCCACATCGCGGCGGCCGTGTTCCTCGTCGGGATCGCGTCGATGGTCGTCGCCTGGGCCCGACCCGCCGAACAGGTGCTGGTCCCCAAGGAACGGGCCACGGTCGTGTTGGCCATCGACACGTCGTTGTCGATGGATGCCGCCGACGTCACGCCGTCGCGCATCGAGGCGGCAAAGACGGCTGCCCTCACCTTCATCGATGGCCTGCCGGAGCAGATCAACGTCGGCCTCGTCACCTTCGACGGCGTCGCCCGGGTGCGCGTCACCCCGACCACCGATCGACGCCCTGTCAGCGCGGCGATCCAGAACCTCGAACTCGGTCCGGCGACGGCGATCGGAGAGGCGATCTTCGCCGGACTCGATGCCATCGAGACCGCACCCCTGGTCGACGTCGAGGGCGAGCCGGTCCCGGCGACGATGGTGGTCATGACCGATGGCAAGACCACCGTCGGCCGCCCCGACGCCGACGGTGCGGCGGCGGCGATCGACGCCGAGATCCCGATCTCGACGATCGCGTTCGGCACCGACCGCGGCACGATCGTCATCGACGGCGAGATCCAGCCGGTGCCGGTCGAACGGGTGGCACTCCGGGCGATCTCCGATGAGACCGGTGGTCAGTTCTTCGAAGCCGAGTCACTCGGCGAACTCGAGTCGGTGTACGCCGACATCGGCTCGTCGATCGGGTTCGACACCGAGGAAGCCGAGGTCACCGACCGATTCGTCGGCTACGCCGCACTCCTCCTCGGGATCAGCACGCTCCTGTCGTTGCTGTGGTTCCAGCGCATCCCATGATCCGGGCCGCGCGGTTGCGCCCGATCGCGCTGGTCGGCGCGCTCGCCATCGTCACCGTCGGTGCCACGTCGTGCACCGACGACGGTGGCGGCGACCTCGAAGCGTTCTGCGACGCGGTCCACGACCTGGCCGACAACGATCCCTTCGCCCACCTCGCGGTCGCATCGCCCGAGGAGATGCAGACGGCGTTCGGCCAGCTCCGCGACGGGGTGGCGACCATCGCCTCGGCCGCACCGGACGACATCCGAGGGCGAGCGGACCGCTACCTCGACGCCGTGGACGATCTCATCGGTCAACTGCGCGGGGCGGCGTTCGACCCGCGGGACCTCGACACGCTCTCGTATCGGACAGCGGCATCCGAGTACGAGGCCGCTGCGGTGTCGATCGAGAATGCCGCAGAGTCGGCCTGTAACTGACGCGACAGGCGAGCGACCAACACCGGGCGCGGATGTCGCGAACCGGACAACGACACTACGGTGGATCCCGATGAGCATCGACGAACGCACCGAGACCGAGACCATCCCCGGAGTCGTGGCCGCGATCCGCCACGCCTTCCAGAGCGGCACCACCCGGCCCTTCGAGTGGCGCAAGCGCCAGCTCGACGGGCTGCTGCGGGTCCTGGAAGAGGGCGGCGATCAACTCGTCACCGCCATGCAGGCCGATTTCGGCAAGCCCACCGTCGAGGCGCATGCGACCGACATCGCCTTCACGGTCACCGAGGTCAAACACATCCGCAAGAACTTCGAGAAGTGGGCCGAGCCCCGCAAGGCCAAGCTCCGCCTCAAGGACAAGCCGGGCTCCGGCGTCATCCACCCCGAGCCGCTCGGCGTGTCGCTCGTGATCGCTCCGTGGAACTACCCGGTCCAGCTACTGCTGGCCCCCATGGCGGCCAGCCTCGCCGCCGGCAACGCCGTGATCGCCAAGCCGTCCGAGCTCACGCCCGAGACCTCCCGCGTGGTGTCGCAGCTGCTGCGGGCCCACCTCGACCCCGAGGCCGTGGCCGTCATCGAGGGCGGTGTCGACGCGTCGACGGTGCTCCTCGAACAGCGTTTCGATCACATCTTCTTCACCGGTTCGACCGCCGTCGGCAAGGTGGTCGCTCGCGCGGCCGCCGAACACCTCACCCCGACCGTGCTCGAACTCGGCGGCAAGTCGCCCGCGATCGTCACCCCGGATGCCGACGTCGACATCGCCGCCCATCGCATGGCGTGGGGCAAGTTCCTCAACGCCGGCCAGACCTGCATCGCCCCCGACTACGTCCTCGTCGACCGCGCGCGCAAGGACGAACTCGTCGACGCCCTCGTGTCCACGATCGGTGAGTTCTACGGCGACGACGCCACCAGGTCCGACGACTTCACCCAGGTGGTCAACGACCGCCACGTCGCCCGCCTCGAGGGCCTCCTCGACGGCCACGGTGGCACCGTGGTGTGCGGCGGTGCGGTCAATGCCCAGACCCGCAAGCTCGCGCCGACCATCATCGTGGACCCGGATCCCGATTCGCCGCTGATGCAGGAGGAGATCTTCGGCCCGATCCTGCCGATCCTCGTGGTCGACAGCATCGACGAAGCCGTTGCGTTCGTGAACGGACGAGACAAGCCGCTCGCGCTCTACGTGTTCTCGACGAACACCGCCGATGCCGAACAGATCGTCGCCGAGACCTCCTCCGGCGGCGTCTGCGTCAACCACACGCTGTTCCACATCACTCCTCCGGAACTCCCCTTCGGCGGCGTCGGGCCCTCGGGCCAGGGTCGCTACCACGGGAAATCCGGCTTCGACGAGCTGTCGAACATGAAGCCGGTCCTGACCAAGCCGACCAAGCCCGAGATCTCGATGATGTACCCGCCCTACACCGGCCTCAAGTCCAAGGTCCTCAAGAAGCTGGTCTAGATGGGCACGTGGACGCGACGGCAGCGGGCGGTCGTCGCCGGGCTCGCCGTCGCGTCCGCGCTCCTCCTCGTCGTCACGATCGTCGTCTGGCC
>JAPKDO010000267.1 GCA_028822535.1 Acidimicrobiales bacterium | reverse complement strand
AGAGCGCGACGGAGTCAGCGCCGCCGCGGTCGTCCGGCAGGCCCTCCGGCGTTTCCTCGGCGTGGCCGAGAAACCAGGATCAGGACGCCTTTGATTTAGATGTCGTCACGTCCAGCGCGCGATCTGTATAGTGTTGACGGTTAGACGGACACAGCGCCCCGGAGGTAACACGATGTCCGATGTCAACTTCGAGGTCGCTGCGACCGGCGATGGCCTGATCCGTTTCCTCGACTACGCAATCGAGAAGGGTCACCTCAAGACCGCGACGGGCCAAGCGATGAAGACTGCGGTGAAGGAGGTCCTCTCCTCGACCGAGGGTGAGGACAAGTGGGAATCGGTCGACATCGACTCGCTCGACGTCGACGACATCCAGCGCCGCTTCGAGACGCTCCGAGCCATGAAGTTCTCGAGCAGCAGCCTCGGCACCTACAAGAGCCGGTTCCGCAAGTCTCTCGACATGTTCAACGAGTTCCGCGAGAGCCCGTCGACGTGGCGTCCGTCGGTGAAGCCTCGCAATCGCAAGTCCAAGGACAAGCCGGCGCCGGAAGGACGGCCCACTCCTCCGCCGCCGTCATCCGGCAAGCCGAGCAAGGGCGGCGGCACCTCGGAGCCGCACCCGTCGTCGCACCGCTCCTCGATCATCACCTACCCCTTCCCCATCCGTGACGGCGTCCTCGCCTCACTGGAGTTGCCAGCCGATCTGACGCAAAGGGAGGCGGAGCGAGTCTCTGCATTCGTTGCCTCCCTGGCCGTTGACGCGAAGAAGTCGACCGACGAGACCTGACCATGTCCCCATCCAGTCACGGGTCGCCAGAACCATGGCGGATCCACTTCTTTCAGCGTCATGCCGATGACGACGACGATGAGTCGGTCCCGACGATCGACTTCCTCGACTCCCTCCCGCCGAAGGTCGCCGCCGAGATTCACGCTGTGCTCGAGGCCGTCGCCGAGGCTCCGCCACCGGCGTTCTCGGGGGGCGGCAAGTGGGAAGTGATGCATGGCGACATGGCGGGCTTCTACGAGGTCCGGGTGCAGGGCGGCGGCAAGAACCATCGCCTCCTCTGCGTTCTCGAGCGTGATGCCGACGACCTCGGGGGATCCAGCATCATCTGCATCGGCGGCTTGTCCAAGCCACGACGATCCGCAGCCAAGGCCCGCGACTACAAGATCCTCAAGAAGTACCGGCAGGAGTTCGAGGAGCGCCGGACCGTTCTGGAGTAGCCGTACGTCGCCCAGGACGTGGGCGGGGCTTCAGTTCGAGATCAAGCGCAGAGGCAAGCGCCACGAGGGTGTTCAGCGTGGGGTTGGGCCGATCTGCTGAGAACAGACGACGAATCGCCTCCGGCTTCACCCCGGCACGACGAGCGAGCTCCGCCTTGGTGAGCTCGAGTTCCTCGCGTCGCTCATCAAAGGCCCGAATCACAACATCGATCTGGTGGATCCGCTCTCGCGCAGCGTCGAAAGCCTCCCGATACTCCGGGTCTTCCAGCCGCTCAGCGAGGTAGCGCTCAGCACCAGTGCGAGAACCTGCCATGTGCCAAACCATACCCGTAACGTGAACGTTACGCCACGCGGTGCGGCAGCGCTGGGCCTCTTGACTCGGACAGCGGGATCATCGCCGAGAGGGTGGAGCAGTACGGCGCGCACCCGGAGCGGGGCCACGTGGTGGTGGCCGGAGGTCCGTTGCTGGCCGACAGGACGATGGGTAACCGCCACGGATCGGGCGGCGCCAAGACCTCCGGTCACGTCGCCGCATAGACCAACCGCCCCTCGACCAGAACATCCCGCCTCAGCTTCTCGTGAAGGGCTCGCTTGGAAACGAGGTCGACCTGGCGGCCGAAGAGCTCGGACAGCTCGTCCTGCAGGTCCTCGATCTCCCATCCGAGCTTCGACCCGGGCGCGAGCTCATAGAGCAGGTCGAGGTCGCTCGTCTCGTCGGCGTCACCGCGTGCGACCGAGCCGAACACCTCCAGGCGCGCGACGCCGTAGCGGCGGCACAGCTCGTCGAGCCGCTGCATGTCGACGTCGAGTCCGGTGACGCGCATCGCCCACCAGCGTACGACGGAGCCCGCCCAGGGTCGGGTGCGTTCACCAGCCCATCCCCGCCCGCGCCTCAGCGAGCAGCTCGGCGCCGGTCACCCGAAGCCGCTTCGGCGCGCCCGCTCGGAGCGACGCCAGCCACTCGTCGGTCAGACGGGCTCGCTCTTCGGGCGGCAGTCTGCTGAACTCGTCCTCGATCACAACGACGTCGGCCATGGCGACATCGTGCCTCGCTCAGGACACGAGGGCGACACAAGACGCCCAGAATCGCTGTGAAACGGCGCGACCGAATGTGACCCGAAAACTGCCGCTGACCTGGGGAAAGACCCGCTGAGCAGGGACGATGGAACCGGCGCTTTGAACATTCGATTCCCCCCAGCTCCACCAACACAGGGGAATCGAACCCTCTCTTCAGCACTCCGCGTAGCGAAACACGGTCTGACCTGCTCGGACGCGATCGAGCTTGACCACTGCGTGCGCGATTCGACCAGCGAAATCGGGAATCGAACCCCACCCGAACTGTGCCGCTTGACAAGAGCGTGCAACGCTGTGACCAGGACTTTCGCGGGAGTTTCTCGCCGCAAAGAAGTGCGTTACTCCCAGGGTTACTCCCGCGGAGATTCCACCAACGTTCGCTTACGTCCACCCGCGTCGGAAGGCCGCCGTCGACCTCGGCGGTTACTCCCACCGGCACGACCAACGCCCGGCACGGCGGGCGTCACGGGCGGTGCCGGGGAATCGACCGACGCATCCGCCGGAGCGATAGGTGGGCACCTGACCGCTCTCAGCGACGCGCCATCGCCCTGACGTCGCGAACCGAACCAGCCATGTACGACGGCGCTCAGTTCATCGCTCGACTCGACGCGTCTCCGACCAGGGACTCTCCGGATCGCCCGCCACCAGGAGCAAGCCGAGCAGGATCCCGAGCGAGACCCCGACCATGGACGTTGCGGTCGTCACGAAGACCGCAGTCGTTGCAGCTCCCCCGCCGCCGAAGAGCCGACTGACGCCGTCGAGACCCAGGGCGCCGGGAACGAGGAGCCAGAAGCCAGGGAGAATCGTCACCAACGGCGAGGGCGCATTTCCTTTGCGGGCGACCAACACCGCGATCGGTGTCATGGCGAACGCCCCGAAGAATGCGGAGAGCGCACTGCCGAAGAACAGGCCACCGATCACCTGACCGGCGTATGCGACATACATCACGAGCAGGATCCAGACCCGGGCCGAAGATCGCGCGCCGTGGAACCACACGAGGCCGACGCCGAACACCGCAACACCGAGCCACGGCGTCAGGACCCCGACTGTTCCCCCGGCATCGCTCCCCAGTTCGCCGGTCGGCACGCCGACGAGCTGCGCGCCGGCGATGACTCCGATCGCCAGGAGGACCAACCGCAGCCCACCCGATGCCAGCCGCGATGCTCCGGAGACGATCTGACCGGTGGCGAGTTCCAGGACGGCAATGGTGAGCAGTCCGCCAGGAAGGAAGGTCGTCAGCGGAGCGATCAGGAGAGGGAACGTCAGGAGGTCGTCCATGACTCGCGTGAGCGCAAACACCGCGGTCGACACCGCGGTCGCGGCGATCAACACGACGAACGACTGATAGGACGAGCTGAAGCGCATGGTCCAGAGGCGAAACGTGCCCACCACCGCACCGAGAACCGCAGTCAGAACGACCTCGATCCAGGTCGCATGGAGAATCAGCGCCAAGCCGGCCGAAGAGAAGACATGCCCGAGGAGCACGAGTCTCGGCGAGTACGGCGCCGCGGCCGACCGGATGTCCGCGAGCCGGCGGCTTCCCTCGACGGTGCCTGTGGATCCGATCTCGGCGTCGTGGACCAGACCGAGCACGTCGTCGATCTGGTCGAGGCGGAGCAAGGCCCGGCCTGGGTTACCGATCTCGGTGACTACGCGGTCACCGTCGGGGACCGACACGATGAGCGCTGTCGGCAAGACGATCACCCCGACGCCGTCGACCCCGTTCACTCGCGCGACCGTTCGCAGCGCGGACTCGATGTGGCCGACCGCGGCGCCGGCGTCCATCAATGCCTCACCCAGACCGATCAGGAACTGCGGGGTCGACGAGTCGACCGACACACGGGCTGGTGCTGGACGGTCGACCACGGCATCGGCCACGAGCGAGCGTCGCCGGACGAGCAGGTACGAGACGCCGCCGACGCTCCCCAACACGAGGAGCGCCAGCGCGATCGAACCGAAGGGAATCGAAGAATCGCTGACCTGCGGTGACGTGCCCGGTCGAACCGGGGTGTCGATGGCCACCGGGATGGTCGTCGTCGGCTCCTGGTCCTCGTCCTCCTCCGGCATGACTGGCTGGGGGTCGGAGGTCGTCGTGGACTCCCGATCGACCGACCCACCGGTCACCGCGGTCGTCGTGGATTCCTGCTCCACCTCCTCGTCGAAGGCAGCGGTCGTCGTGGACTCCGTGGGCTCGCCGTCGCCGAGATCCACTGGTTCGGTCGTCGGTGGACCCGACGACGCCATTGCCACGGTCCGAGATGCCAGCAGTGATGTCGCGACCAGCAGCGCAAGCGTGCCGATCCATCCCACCCAGAGCAGGACGCGGCGCGAACTCACGAGCCGCGAGGAGGGTCGGCAAGGCCGCCCGCGAACCAGGACTCGATTGCGGACGCGGAGACCGACGGGGCGCGGCGACCCTCCGAAGAGACGGGCGTCATTGCCGCTGTCGAAGGTCGTTCCTGCGCATCCCGTGCTCCGAGGAGTTGGGTCGCCGGGGGCCGGAGCGACGGTTCGTTGTGTTCAGCTCACGTGAGGACGGTAGCAGGCGGCGTCGGCGGCTCTGCTGGGAGTGCTCATGGATCTTGGGTGTTGAAGCTCTGGGGTGGGATCGTGCCGTCGAGCAGGGCCTGGGCGACCTCAGCGAGCCGGAGGTTGTGGTCGCGTGCGTACCGGCGAAGCGATTCGAAGCCCTCGGCCACGTCGATCTGGTGGCGTTCGGCGAGCATTCCTTTGGCTTGTTCGATCACGATCCGGCTGTTCAGGGCACCTTGGAGCTGCTCGTTGAGCACCCGGGCCTCGCGGATGCCTCGTTCTTGGAGAAGCCCGACGGTCGCGACGTCGGCGAATGCTTGGCCCAAGTCGATCTCGTATCGGGTCAGCGGATCGGTGTCGTCGGCGAACGCGTTGACGGCGCCGATCACCTCGCCCCGGAGTCGCATGGGCAGCGCATGCACCATTGCGAATCCGCGTCGACGAGCTTCGGGGCCGAAGACCGGCCACCGGGTCGACGTCTCGAGCACCTCGTTGAGCGTCTGTGCGCCGGTGCGGTAGCAGTCCAGGCAAGGTCCCTCGTCGTTCTGCAACTCGAAGAGCTCGAGCAGACGGGCCTGCTCGTTGGAGGAAGCCACCGACCGCAGGACACCGCGTGGGTCAGCGAGCACGACGCCGGCCTCGGTTGCGTGCAGCAGCTCGACGCAGCGGTGGGCGAG
>JAPKDO010000266.1 GCA_028822535.1 Acidimicrobiales bacterium | reverse complement strand
CGACAACTTCTCGGCCGAAGCCTGGTCGCGCAGCACGTGCCCGTCGACGTAGTCCATCACGTAGAACGGTGCGCCGTTCACGTCACCGGTGGGTTCGTATCCGAGCGCCGGAGCGACGGGGATGTCGGTGTCGGCGAGGGCAGCGATGATCTTGTGTTCGCGCCCCATGTCGTGTGCACTTGCGAGAACCTGGCCGAGCGGCGGACGCCGCAGCACGGTCTTTCGCCCGGCGGCATCGGTCACGCCGAACGTGAGGTTCGAGTGTCCACCGGCGATCAGGTCGAACGAGAGGGGTGCTTCGGTCCCGGCCACGTTGGCCCGGTACCACTCCTCGACGGCGTCCTGATCGATTCCCTGAACATCACCCACGTGCCCGGCATCTCCTGATTCGGCGGCTCTGGGCGGGTCAACCTACCGGCCGTCGTCGAGGGGGGCGGAGTGACGGCTCGTCGGCCGTCGCCGGTAGCGTTCGACTCATGGCATACATCGACGTGACCGACGCGACGTTCCAGACCGACGTGATCGACCGGAGCGCCACCGTTCCGGTCGTCGTCGACCTGTGGGCCGAGTGGTGCGGACCGTGCAAGACGCTGGGGCCGATCATCGAGAAGGTCATCGACGAGACCAACGGCAAGGTCGTGCTCGCCAAGGTCGATGTCGACGCCAACCCACAGATCTCGCAAGCCTTCCAGGTGCAGTCGATTCCGGCCGTCTATGCGTTGAGTGACGGCAAGGTGGTCGAGGGCTTCGTCGGCGCCCAGCCCGAAGCACAGGTCAAGGCGTGGGTCGAGTCACTGATCCCGTCCGCCGAAGAGTCCGCGGTCACGCAGCTGATCGCAGCGGGCGACGAAGCATCCCTGCGACAGGCGATGGAACTCGAGCCCGACAACGCAGCGGCGATCACGGCGTTGGCGGCACTCCTGGCAGCGTCCGACGACGGTCAGGTACGGATGGAGGCCATCGACCTGCTGGCCAAGATCCCCGAGACGGACGAGACGCGGTTGATCGCGGCCCAAGCCCGCGCGGCAAATCCCGACGTGCCGGCCGACGTGGAGACAAAGCTCCAGTCGCTCCTTCCGCAGGTCAAGGCCGACGAGGATGCCAAGCAGGAGTTCCTCGACCTGCTCGAGCTCATGGGGCCGACGGATCCCCGGACGGCGGAGTACCGCAAGAAGCTGACCGCACAACTCTTCTGACCCGGTCGGTCGGCGCGACCCACCGGTCATGAGAAGGAGGCGTGCGCCACCGTCGATCGACGAGATGCGCGTGATCTCCGGCATCGCGGCACCGGGTGCCTCGGCGACGACGCTCGGCTCGACGGTCTTCGTGCGCCGCGGGGTGACGATGAGCGCCCGGCTGCGCCGTCACGAGTTCGAGCACGTCGTGCAGTTTCATCGGTACGGGTGGCTCGGGTTCTTCCGGCGCTACCTGTGGAGCTATGTCCGCTGGCGCCTGCGCGGCTACGGACACTGGGGTGCATACCGACGCCACCCGTTCGAGGTACAGGCGGAATGGCGGGCCCGACGCGACCTCGGGATCGGTGGCGGCGGATCAGCCGCCTGATTCGTCGTCGTCGGCATCCGGGTCGTCGTCGCTGCCACACGTCGCCGCACGTTGCGACTTCAGGGCGTCCTTCTCCTCGACCGTGAGGTCGTTCTTGCCCGCCCACGGCGGCTTGCCCTTGCACGGGTCGTCGGCGTGCTTGGTCTGCCCTGGCGCCTCGGCTGATCGGTCCTTGTCCTTCCCGTTGCCCTCGCCGTCGTCAGCATCGTCCGGGTCGTCTGCGCCGGGTGCGCCGTCGCCGCCCTTCGGGCAGGCGTCCTTGGCGACCTTCTTCTCGTCCTTGGGGATGTCGCTCTTCGCGATCGCACTCACGCACGGGCCGCGCTTGCCTTCGGGGACCTCGACCTGGACCACGGCCAGCACGTCGTGCGCGACGTCCTGTGCCTGGTCGGGGAGTGCTCCGGCGGCAGCGAGCCCGGTCGAGCCAGCGAGGAATCCGACGATCGCAGCAGCGGCGACCCAGGTCCGGCTGAACGCTCGGGTGGTGGTGGCCGGCGTCGCTGCGATGCGGCCGAGGTGCTCGGCCCGGGTGGCCTCGGGCACCTCGGGCTCGCCCACGGCCCGCAGTCGGTCGGAGAGTTCGTGTTCGTCCATCACCCGGTGATCGCCGGGCGTCGTCGAAAGGTCACGCGTCGCCGGAGATTTCTCGCGCTCGCTCGAGCGCGGGGTGCTCGGCGAGTGCATCGAGCCCCCGTGCCTGCAGCATCTTCACGGCGCCCGCCCGTTTCCCCGTGATCTTCGCAACCTCCTTGATCGACAGGTCGGCGACGTAGCGCAGTGTCAACACGTCGCGCTGGTCGGGCGTGAGCGACCCCATGGCGCGCAGGAGGTCGACATCGCTCGGTGTCGGTCCGGACGTGGGCGGGCTGGTCGGTGCCGCCTCCAGTACCTCTGGACGCCGGGTGGAACGTCGGATCTCGTCGACGCGGCGGTGGTGGGCGATGGTGAACACCCAGCGCCGGAGTGCGTCGTCGTCGCCCCGGAAGCGACCGAGGCGCTCCGTCACCGCGACGAAGACGTCGCCGGTCAGACCCTCGGGGTCGCGCATCCGCTGTGCCCGGAAGTAGCCGAGGACGGCGGGAGCGAATGCCTCGTACACCGCAGCGGCGGACCGGCGTCGTGGTGCAGGCATCACTGGATGATCGCAGCCCGGGGCGCTGGACGCTGGCATCGAACGAGCGCGATACAGTCTGTCTCGACTTCCCCCGTCGTGCTCGTCCCTGCCCGGGAGGGGGTCACGTGATCGACCACGTGTCATCGTCCGAACCGTCCGGCGCGCCTTCGCGTGTTCCGCTCGCCGACCGAGCGCGCGCCGCGATCGAGGAGGTGTTGGACGCGACCGGGACTGGTTGGCGGGCATTCCTCGGCGGCTGTCTGCTCGTCGGACTCGCCGTCGGCGCACTGATCTGGTTGACCCGACAGGCGCCAGAGCCGGCCGAGTCGTCGCTACCTCTGGTCGATCCGGCGTCGGTGACGACCACGACCACCCCGCCCGGCCCCGTCGTCGTCCACGTCGCGGGAGCAGTGAGGGCGCCCGGCGTGCAGCGGCTTCCAGCCGGGTCCCGGGTCATCGACGCGGTCGACGCCGCCGGCGGGTTGTTGCCCGACGCGGACGCCGGCCGCGTGAACCTGGCAGCCGAGATCGCCGACGGTACGCAGGTCTACGTACCAACCGTGGGCGAGGCGCCGCGACCCGGTGGCTCCACGTCGTCCGGCGAGGACTCGGGCGGACCGATCGACCTGAACATCGCGGATGCAGCGGCGCTGGAGACGCTGCCCGGCGTCGGACCGGCGACGGCCGCCTCGATCCTCGATCACCGTGAGCGGAACGGCCCGTTCGCCTCGGTCGACGGCTTGCTGGAGGTGCGGGGGATCGGCGAGGCCAAGCTGGCGCAGTTGCGCGACCTCGTCCGTGTCTGACCGTCCAGCGTTGGCCCTCCCGGCCGACACGTGGCCGGTGGTGGCAGCGTCGGCGGCAGTCGTCGGGGCGTATGTCGCATCTCCGATTCCGTGGTGGACGATCATCCCGCTGGGAGTCGTCGCCGCCGTCGTCCGACGCCCGATCGCCGGCGTCCTGCTACTCGTGGTCGTGACGAATGTCCTCGCCGTGCGCAGCCTCGACGGTCTGGACCCACCTCCGAGCGAGGACTTCACGGGCGTGGTCACGCTCGTGACCGACCCCGAGCCGACGATCGCCGGAGGGCTCCGGTTCGAGGTGTCGTCTATGTACGGGCACCTGATCGTGGACGTCCGTTCGCCGACGGCCGCCGAGGCGCTCGAGTCGCTCCTGGCCGGTGACCGGGCACGGGTCGCCGGCGTCACCGACGAACTCTCGCGACCCACCGCGTGGTCTCGATCCCGCCATCTGGCCGGAACGCTGCGGATCGAGTCGGTCGTCTCCGTCACGGGAGGGTCCGCTCCGACCGAAGCGGCGAACGCCTACCGCCGACTACTCGACCGAGGGGCCGCCACCCTCGAACCGACCCAGCGTTCGCTGCTCGCCGGTCTCGTGCTCGGCGACGATCGGGCCCAGCCTCCGCAGCTCACCGCAGACTTTCGCGCCGCCGGTCTCACGCATCTCCTCGCCGTTTCGGGGCAGAACGTGGCGTTCGTGATGGTCGTGGCCGGGCCGTTCCTGCGACGCCTGCGGATCTGGCCCCGATTCCTGCTCGCGGTGACCGTCATCGGCGCGTTCGCGGTCGTCACACGGTTCGAGCCATCGGTGCTGCGGGCGGCGTTCGTGGCCGTCGTCGCGCTCTATGCCCACACGACCGCCCGACCGAGCGGCAGCGTTCGTCACCTCGCGATCGCCATCTGCATCCTGGTCGTCGTCGATCCGCTGCTGGTCCACTCGCTCGGCTTCCGGCTGTCGGTCGCGGCGACGCTCGGCGTGTTGGTGCTGGCGCCCCGCATCGCTGCGCGCCTCCATGGGCCTCGCTTGGTACGCGAAGGGTTGGCCGTGACGACCGGCGCACAACTCGCCGTCGCGCCGGTGCTCATCCCCACCCTGGGGCCGATGCCATTGGCAGCGCTGCCGGCGAACGTCGCGGCTGGTCCGATCGCGGGTGCGCTGATGGTCTGGGGCCTGGCGGCGGGAACGGTGGCCGGCATCGTCGGAGGCCCCGTGGCTGCGCTGGTCCACCTGCCCAGCGCGATCGGGCTGGACCTGCTCGAACGGATCGCCGCGGTCGGGGCGTCACTGCCGCTCGGAACAGTGGACTTGCGCCATGTCGGGCTCCTCACGTTGTGCGCCGTCGTCGCCGTTCGTCTGCCCGCCGTTCGCGTCGGCGCCCTCGCCCTGGCCTCGATCGTCGTCATCGCTCCGGTGGTGGCACCCGAGGTGAGGGGTGCACGGTCGGCCGGCTGGGGGGCGACGGTGTGGGTGGATGGTCCGGTGGCGGTCGTGGAACTCGACCGGGGCGCTGACCCCGTCATCGTCCTCAAGACCCTGCGTGAGACACGGACGTCTGCCGTCGGGCTGATCATCGTTCGTTCTGCTCGCCCGACGCTCCCGGCCGTCGTGGCGGCCGTTCAGGCACGCTTCCCGGTCGGCGCGGTGATCGGTCCACCCGGCCTCGACGTGCCCGACCTCGTGATGCCACCCGGTGGATTCCGTTCGGTCGTCGGCAGGTTCGAGGTGGTGGTCGACCGTGTCGGACCACCGATGCGCGTCCGAGTCGGCTGGCTCGGGCACGACGCGCCGATCGCGCGAGCGCCGGGATAGGTTCGCCCGCGTGCTCCTCGAGTGCGGCGATCGCCGATTCGATCTCACCCACCGGATGTTGGTGCTGGGGATCGTCGACCCCGGCGTCGACCCCGGCGTCGACCCCGAAGGATGGATCGAGGCTGGTGTCGACGGGGTCGTCGTCCGTTCCTCGTCCCCAGTCGTGACGGTGTGCGATCGTGGCGACGTGCCCGTCGGTGTTCCGGTGTCCCGCACCCCGGCTGGTCTCGC
>JAPKDO010000265.1 GCA_028822535.1 Acidimicrobiales bacterium | reverse complement strand
CACGCCGCGGCGGCGACGGCGACGAGGCCGGCCACGAACGCTCGCCGGGCAACGGTCGACGCAGGCGCACTCGGCGCATCCCGCTCACTCATCGGCGAGCGCCGCCCGGACCTCGGGGTCGCCGAATGCGGCGGCGAACGCCGCCAGTCGCCGGTCGATGTCGCGTCCCAGGTACCAGGTGCCGATCCGGTGGGCGACGGGTCGAAGCCACGCCGGCCGGCACGAGAAGACGTAGCGCCACGTCGCCGTCGTGCGCTCTTCGCCGTCGGGTTTGAAGCTCCATCCGCCGGCGAAGTTCTCGAAGAACCACGGTCCCTCGACCATCTTCATGCCGACCTGGCTCGGCGGTCGGTACGACTGGTACTCGCTGACCATCCGCAGCCCGTGGCGCGACCGGGTCAGCGTGCGGACGCCCTTGTCGGGAACGTCGGCGCCGTCCAACAGCTCCTGGCTGCGCACGAACGGGTCCCACCGGTAGCGGAGCTCGCCCTGCGACTGCGACAGCGTGAACACCTGGGTGATCGGCGCATCGATGGTGACGGTCGACTCGACTCGGGGCACGGCCGCAGCCTGCCAGCCGCGAGCGCGCTCGCGGATCGCCGACGGTGCGGTCAGTCGAGGACGCCGGCGAGCCGCTCGCTCGACAGGCGCAGGTGCGCGGCCATCGCCGCCGATGCGGAGGCGTCGTCGCCGGCGATGATCGCGTCGGCGACCGCGCGGTGCTCGGCGAGCGCCTGCACACCCATGCCCTTGCCGTAGCTGAGGCGGAACAGGTGCAGGTGGCAGTGCGTGCTGGCGAAGGTGCGACGCGCCTCGTCGTTCCCCGCGAGTTCGAGCACCAGGTCGTGGAATCGCTCGTCGTGGGCGGCGAGCGCTCGGTACGCCTCGTACCCCTGGTCGTCGGGTGCGACCTCGCACGTTGCGAGCTCGTCGAGGAGTCGCCGCTCGGTGTGCTCGTCGCAGCGGTCGGCGGCACGACCGGCGGCCCATGGTTCGAGGAGCTGGCGGAACTCGTAGAGGTCGGCGACCTGGGGCGCCGTGAGGGGAGGGGTCACCGTGTAGCCCCGAGATCGTTCCTTGACCACGAACCCCTCGGCGTCGAGACGAGCCAACGCCTCGCGTACCGGCGTGTGCGAGACCTCGAGCGAACGGGCCAGCGCATCGATGTTCGCCCGGACGCCCGGTTCGCGGACCGAGTCCATGATCCACGCCTTGATCGCTTCGTAGACATCGTCGACCAACGCCGAACGCCCTCCCAGGGAGGGGAGCGGCGCGTCGGCGGTCGGCGTCACGAATTCGGTCGAACTGGACATCGATCCTAGATCCTATAGGATCAGCCGCCATGGGCAACGGGGGAAGTGCAGATCAGCGGTTCGACCGCGCGGCGGCTGGACGGAAGTTCGGGATGTTCGTGCACTGGGGCGCGTACTCCGTCGGTGGCGTCGAGGCGTCGTGGCCGGTGATGCTCGGCCCCGAACTGCAGCGCCGGTTCATCGAAGCGCTCCACCGCATGGGCGTCGCGGAGGTCGAGATGCCGGTCAAGCCGGTGACACTCCGCGACTACGAGTCGTTCCCGCAGCGGTTCACGGCCGAGCGCTTCGACGCCGCCGAATGGGTCGACCTCGCACGTGACGCGGGCCAGGGCTACCTGGTGCTGACGACGAAGCATCACGACGGCTTCGCCCTCTTCGACACCGAGACGACCGACTACAAGACGACCAACACCCCGTTCGGTCGCGACGTCGTGCGCGAGGTCACCGAGGCCTGTGCCGCCGGCGGTGTCGGGTTCGGCGCCTACTTCTCCGCTCCCGACTTCCACGACGAGGGCTACCTCGACCGCGGTCGCCCGTTGCCGGAGAACTTCCTCGGCGAGCCCGACCGCCCCGCGTGGGCCGGATTCCTCGACCGCATGGAACGGCAGGTCGACGAACTCTGCACCGACTACGGCGACCTCTATTCGTGGTGGTGGGACATCGGGTTCGGCCCCCAATGGGACATCGACCGGTTCCACGGTCTCGTCCGCAAGCACCAGCCCGACGCGTTGGTGAACGACCGTCTGGGAGCGTTGTCGACCGCCGTCGACCCCGACCTGCGCGCCGACTTCCTCACACCGGAACAATCGGTCCCCAAGTCGATCCCTCGCTGGTCGACGTACCCCGGACCCACCGATCCGACGATGCTCTTCGCGCTGATCCAACAGGACAACTGGGAAGAGCTGCTGGAACAGGTGGCGCCGATGCTCCGAGCGCACTTCGACGCACCGCCGGACCCGAGCGTCCCCGATGCCGACGACTTCATGCCCTGGGAAGCGTGCATGACCTTCGGCGGCCAGTGGGCGTTCAACCCCGATCTCGAACGGTGCAAGACCGGGGCCGAGATCATCAGCGACCTGGTCGAGACCGTGTCCCGCGGCGGGAGCCTGTTGATGAACGTCGGCCCGCAGGGTGACGGGTCGATCCAGCCCGAGTTCCAGGACGCGCTGCGCGATGTCGGACGCTGGCTCGCCGTGAACGGTGAGGGCATCGACGGCACGACGTTCGGACCGGTGCAGGGCCAAGAACATGTCCGCACCACGGCCACCGACGACCACGTGTATGTCCACGTGCTGGCGACGGCGCCGGATCGGGTCCGGGTCGAGGGGCTCGCCGCTCACGTCGCCGGCGCTGCTGGACGGGTGCTCACCGCCGATGCGGACGCGACCGTCGAACACGACGGTGACGCTGTCGTGATCGACCTCGGGCGCATCCCCCGCGACCCGGTGATGACGACGCTGCGGCTCGCTCGCTGATGGCGACGGCGCGCCGCTCGCAGCCGTTGGTGGCTGCCCCGCGCCCCGACTCCCGGCCCGCCATCGCCATCACGGGCATCGACTTCTCCTACGGGCACGTCCAGGTCCTCTTCGACGTCGACCTCCACGTGCAGCCCGGCGAGGTGCTCGCCCTGCTCGGCACCAACGGCGCCGGCAAGTCGACGCTGCTCCGCGTCCTGTCCGGGCTCGAGGCGCCGAGCGCCGGCACCGTCCGCCACCGCGACGAGGACATCACGCGCGCCTCCGCTGTCGACCGGGTGAAGCGCGGCATCGTGCAACTCCCCGGCGGCAAGGCCATGTTCCCCTCGCTGACGGTCATGGACAACCTGCTCGCCGGCGCCTTCACCCACATCTGGGACAAGGCCGGCCTGGAGGAGCGGCTGGGGTCGGCCCTCGAGCGCTTCCCCGTCCTGCGAGATCGGCTCGACCAACCGGCCGGCACGCTCTCGGGCGGCGAACAACAGATGCTCGCCCTCGCCAAGTCGCTGCTCCTCGACCCCGACGTGCTCTGCATCGACGAGCTCTCGCTCGGCCTGGCGCCCGTCGTGGTCCAGCAGTTGATGGAGACCGTCGAGGACCTGCGCGCCGGCGGGTTGACGATGATCATCGTCGAGCAGTCCCTCAACGTGGCGCTGTCGCTCGCCGACCGTGCGGTCTTCATGGAGAAGGGTGCCGTGCGCTTCGAGGGCCCCGCGCAGGAGCTGGCCGAGCGCGACGACCTGGCTCGCGCCGTGTTCCTCGGAACGGACGGCGGCTGATGTTCGCACTCACCTTCGCCCCCGAGATCCTGATCGTCGGTGCCCTCGCCGGCATGGCGTACGCCGTGCTCGCTGCCGGCCTCGTCCTCGTCTACCGCTCGACCCGGATCATCAACTTCGCCCACGGCGAGATCGGCGCGTTCGGCGCCGCCGTGCTCGCCAAGCTCGTGCTCGACCACGGCTGGAACTTCTGGCTCGCCCTGGCCGTCGTGCTCGTCGTCGGCGGGCTGCTCGGCGCGCTGATCGAACGAACGGTGATCCGTCGCCTCTCACGCGGGCCGAAGCTCGCGATGCTCGTCGCAACCATCGGCATCGCCCAGCTCCTGTTGGTGGCCCAGTTGCTGTTGCCCAAGGTCCGCCTCGAGAACGCCGGACCGTTCCCGTCGCCGCTCGGCAAGTCGCTGACCATCGGCAACCTGGTCCTCACCAGCCCGCACTTCATGATCATCGCCTTCGTGCCGGCCGTCGTCGTCGGGCTCGCGATGTTGCTGCAGCGCACGCCGTGGGGCCTCGCCATCCGCGCCGCCGCCGACAATCGCGACGCCGCGGAACTGGCCGCCATCTCGACTCGCCAGGTGTCGACGATGGTGTGGGTGCTGGCCGGGGTGCTCTCGACGCTCACCGTCGTGTTGGTGAACCCGCTGCGCAACGTCAACGTCGGCGGGCTCGCGTTCGCGGAAGCGCTCGGCCCGGGCCTTCTGCTGCGAGCGTTGGCCGCGGCGCTGGTCGGCCGGCTCGTCTCGTTGCCGCTCGCCCTCGTCGGCGGCATCGGCATCGGCGTGATCGAAGCGCTCGTGTTCGCCAACGTCGCCGACCCGTCGTGGGCCGAACTGCTGCTGTTCCTCCTCGTGCTCACGCTCGTCCTCGTCCGAGGCGGCGACGAGGAACAAGAGCGCGGTCTCGAGTCGCTCGGCACGATCGTCCGCCCGGTGCCGGAACGGCTTCGCCAACTGTGGTGGGTCCGCAACGGCGGCCGCATCGCCGGCATCTCGGGCATCGTGGTGGCGGCGCTGTTGCCGGTCTTCTTCGGCTCGGCGTCCCAGACCTTCCTCTTCGGCCGGATGCTCGTGTTCGCCATCGTCGGACTCTCGGTCACGATGCTCACGGGCTGGTCCGGCCAGCTCTCGCTCGGCCAGTTCGCCATGGTCGGCCTCGGCGCCATGACCACCGTGTTCCTCCACGACCGCGGCATGCCCTACGGCGCCGCAATGGCGTACTCGGTCGTTGCCGGAGCGCTCGTCGCGTTGCTGGTGGGGTTCCCCGCCTTGCGGATCCGAGGCCTCTACCTCGCGGTCACCACGCTGTCGTTCGCGGTCGCCGCGCGCGAGTGGTTCTTCACCCAGGACTGGTTCCTCGGAGACGGATCCGTCGTCTTCGTCCAGCCGGGAACGACGCTGGGCATCGACTTCAATGCACAGAAGACCTTCTACTTCGTGTGCCTCGCCGGCCTCGTCTTCGCTGTCGTCGTCACCGGCCGGCTTCGGTCGAGCGGGATCGGGCGATCGATCATCGCGGTCCGCGACAACGAGAAGGCCGCCGCCTCGTTCGGCATCTCGCCGTCGGCGACCAAGCTCCTCGCCTTCGCGGTGCCCGGCGCGATGGCCGCGTTCGCCGGTTCGTTGCTCGCCGGCCTCACCGTGCAGTTCGGTCCCGATGCCTTCGCACCAGCCGACTCGCTCGCCATCGTCGCGATGGCCGTCATCGGTGGCCTCGGTTCGATCGCCGGCGCGGTCCTCGGCGCCGTCTACATCGTGGGTCTCCCGGCGCTGCTCGGTCCGACCCCTGCGGTCCAACTCGCCACGTCCGGCATCGGACTGCTCGTCCTGCTGCTGTTCCGCCCGGGCGGCTTCGCGCAGATGGTCTTCCGGGCGCGCGACCTCCTGCTCGAACGCTTCGTCGACGATCTTCCCGACGAGGCCCCCGACGAGGCCCCCGACAGGACTGCGACGGGCTCGACCGACA